>CAJTXY010000004.1 GCA_910583685.1 uncultured Bacilli bacterium | reverse complement strand
ATGTTAAGTTTATAAGTAAGAGTGAGAAAGATACAGGAAGTGCTCAATATAAGGTAGCAGATGGTGTTAGTAACTGGAGAACGCCAGATGCCTTTACCTTTGGAAGTGATGAGTTATCAGGAATATGGGTAGGAAAATTTGAAACCAGTAGTTCGAGTCCTGATGCTAAGGAAGAACTTCGACCAGGAGTTTTTCATTCTTCTGGTGGAGGAAATACCACAGAGTTAGATGCTATGATCAAACCGAATGTTACAAGTTGGAGGTATATCCAAATAGCAAACTTAGCAGAGGTAGGGAGGAACATAACAAAGAGTAGCAATCGTTATGGCGTTAGTAGTATGTTAGACTCTCACGCAATGAAGAATAGTGAGTGGGGAGCGGTAGCTTATCTTTCACAGAGTAAATACGGAAAACTAGGAAATAGAGCCTATAGTGGAGCGAGTAAACAAATATACCATAATAAATCAAGTGCATATATTACAGGCTGTAGTTATGGTGCTCCATATAGCGATAGTAATGACTATGGATGTCAATATACTTATGATGAAGCGATTTTGGGAACAGGAGCTTCCACAACAGGAACGATATATGGAATTTATGATATGAGTGGAGGTGCTTGGGAATATGTAATGGCTGTTTATGCACCTAATGGAGATAGACATTCTGGTACAAGTCAAGTTTATAATTCTGGTTATACAGGATCACTGAATGATGGTTCGACTTTTAATGGGAAAGATTGGCTAGATAATAAATATTACGATTTTTATAACAGTGATAATTTTAAAGATTCTTGTGGTGAAAATGAATGCTTATCACAGGCATTAAGCGAAACAAGTAACTGGTTTACCTCTGGTTCTTCGCTACCCAATTCTTATAGGCCTTGGATGAGTCGCTCTGGTGGTTATTCTAATCAAACATCTATTTTCTTTGTTGCAAAGTTTGATGGAAGTATTGCAAAATACGAAACAAGTTATGGTTATCTTTCTTTTCGACTTGTGTTAGTCGCACCTTAATTTCTTTTGTTATCTTTTATTGCTAGAACTTAAAAATTTAAGTATAATAATAAATAGGTGAGAAGGAATGAGAAGTAGACCTAAAATAAAGAAGCGTATTAAACAAAAACACAGTTCTAATTCTACAAAAAGAATTGTCTTTTTTGCTTTGTCTTTATTTGTTATTATTATTTCCTATATTCTTATCTCTTATTTTTGTATTCCTAAAATTACTTTGGAGATAAAGGGGAAAAAGCTTGGAAGTAGTATTGTTCTTAATTATAAAGAAAAATATAATGCTCCTAAGTATTATGCTAAATATAGAGATCAGGATGTTACAGAAAAGGTAGAAGTTGTAGGCAATGTTGATTCGAACCAACTAGGGGTTTATAAAATTTATTATCACTCTAAAGTCGGTATATTCCGTAGAAGTAGAGTTCTTACTGTTTTTGTAAAAGATACTTCTGCTCCTTCTCTTTCTTTAGTGGGATCTAGTGATGTAGATGTATGTCCTGGAAGGAAGTATCAAGAGCAGGGATTTAAGGCCTATGATAATTTTGATGGGAATATAACGGAGAAGGTTAAAGTAAAAAAAATACGAGATCGAATTATTTATTCTGTAAGAGATGCTGCTGGAAATTTTCGAGAGGTTGTTCGACATCTTCATTATCAGGATCAAAAGCCACCTACTATTCTATTAAAGGGCGACATTTATGAAAATGTTTATGTTGGGGAGAAATTTGAGGACCCGTTTGTTCAAGCATCCGATAATTGTGATGGGGATTTATCAAAAAAAGTCGTTGTTGAAGGAGCGGTAGATACTAATGTGCCAGGTGAATACGAACTTAAATATTCTGTTTATGATCAGGCACATAATAAAGCGGAGGTCAAAAGAATTGTTCGTGTGTTGGAACGTGGCAAAAATGGAACAGTTTATTTAACATTTGATGATGGACCTAGAGCGGGCACAACTGATGTGATTTTGGATATTTTAAAAGAGGAAAATGTAAAAGCCACTTTCTTCGTTACAAATAGTGGACCAGATGAACTTATTGTTCGTGAAGACCAGGAAGGACATACTGTGGCACTTCATACAGCAAGTCATAATTATTCCTATATTTATTCTTCCGTTGATAATTATTATAGTGATTTATATTCTGTAAGAGAAAGAGTTAGGCGACTTACAGGAAAGGATGCTGATATTATTCGTTTTCCAGGAGGATCTAGTAATACTATTAGCCGAAAATACTCAGAGGGTATTATGTCTATTCTTACTAGTGATGTTTTAAAACGAGGTTTTCGCTATTATGATTGGAATCTTGCGAGTGGAGATGCTGGAGAATTTGATACTGCAGATGAAGTTTATCATTACGTGATTAGTCATTTGTCTAAAGAGCGGATCAATGTTGTATTGATGCATGATATTAAACCATATACAAGAGATGCCCTTAGAAGAATTATTCAATATGGAAAAGAAAATGGCTATGTTTTTGATAAAATTACCAGTAAAACAGAAATGCTTACACAAAGGGTAAATAACTAGTAATTCCTGTCTTATTATAGTATAATGAAGAAGAGGTGGACTATGAAGTTTAAACCAACTATGTATAAAAAAAATATATATGAGATTAATTATCAGAAATTGAAAAAGAAACATATCAAAGTGCTTATTTTTGATCTTGATAATACATTAGCATTGATTGATGAAAAGGTTTGTCCTAAACGTAGTAAAGAGTTAATTCAAAAACTAAAAAAGGATTTCCAGATATACATTATTTCTAATAATACTCCTACTAGAATTAAACCGTACACAGAGCAACTTGGTATTGAGGGAGTTGCTAATGCTAGTAAGCCCTTTACGAAAGGATTAAAGAAAATTGCGAGTTATGGTTTTGAAAAAAGCGAGATGGTAATGATTGGGGATCAACTCGTTACTGATATTTTATCAGGAAATTTGTTTGGTATTCAGACTATTTTTGTAGATCCTTTGGGACAGAAAGATTTGAAAATAACGAAATTTAATCGTTTTTTAGAACGGAAAATTTTAAAATATTATAAGCGTAAAGATATTTTAGTGAAGGGAAGATATTATGAATAGTAGTAAATGTAGTGGTTGTGGGGTTTTGTTACAGAATGAAAATATGCTACAAGAAGGTTATGTTTTAAATTTAGATGATGAGCTTTGTCAAAGATGTTTTCGAATGAAAAATTATGGAGAATATCAAGTTGTTGCCAAATCGAATGAAGAATACCTAGATATTATTAGAAGTGTGGGTGAGACAAAGGATTTGGTATTATATGTTACAGATTTATTAAATATTGAACAGGATTTATTAGAAATTCGGAAAATTCTTTCTAATAAAATGATTTTGGTACTCAATAAAAAGGATGTATTGCCTAAAAGTGTAAAGGAAGAAAAACTTATTGCGTATTTTCAAGAGATGAATATTAATTTTGAAGATATTATTGTTGTTAGCGTTGAGAAAAATTATAATATCGATTATTTGATGAGTCGAATTAAACTAAATCAAACTAGTAAAAATGTCTATGTTGTAGGACATACGAATGCTGGAAAATCTACTTTAATTAATAAATTTATTAAAAATTATTCTGAGAGTACACAGGAGCTTACTATGTCTCCACTTCCTTCTACTACATTAAATACTGTAAGTATTTCATTGAACGAACATTTGACTTTAATTGATACACCAGGACTAGTCGATTCTAAGAGTTTAGTAAATTATGTAGATAAAGATATGCTAAAAAAAATAAGTCCTAGGAAGGAAATTAAACCTAGAACTTATCAGCTTCGGCGTAATCAGAGCATTGTTATTGAAAATTTGGTGCGTATTGATTATAAAGAAGGAGAAAAAAATAGTTTTACTCTCTATATTTCCAATGATTTAAAAACGAAGAGATTTATTAATCCCAATCATAACGATTTAAAAGATTTAGCGAAAACTACTTATTCTATAAAGTATGGGGAAGATATTGTTATTAATGGTTTGGGATTTATTAAAATTGTTAATCGTGGGGTTGTCGATATTTACCTAGATAAGAATATTGAGTCATTTGTTCGGAAATCACTTATTTAAAATATCAATTCCATACTTCTTGTTCTCACTGTCCCAAAATAGTTTTTCTTTGATAGGATGGTAGGTTAAAAAAGTAAAAAGCATATAAGTTATGATAATTAGAAAAACACTTGCTATATTTAAATATGGGTGGTGTTTTTTCTTTCCTAAAAATGTTAGTATATATTCTGTTAGGAAAATGGTTACGAATAAAATAATGAAGGTTAGAATCATTATTTCTCCCAGAAAATAGTAAATAGGTAAATAGAGAAGCAGTAGGATGAATATGGAAATATAGCCTCTAAGAAGTGCCCTTAGATATTTGTTGTTATCTTTTTCTTTTACCATAATGATAATACTAAATAGAATTTCTGCTGTAAATAGCATTTTTAAGTGTTCAAAGATGCTTTCATTTACAGGAGCGAAAATGCTTGTAAAAAAATTGGGAAAAGTACTATATGTGAAATGACAGAGAGAACAAAGAATAAAAATGAAGATACTTCTTACTAATAAGTTTTTGAATTTCATATTTTTCACCATTATTAATTTATACATATTATGAAAAAATATGCTATAATGGTTTTAGATAAGGGAGAAGTAGTATGGGTAATCGGTTAAAAGAAGCAGAAGCGTTTGCAGAAAAGTTACATCAGGGTCAAAAGCGAAAAGGAAGTGTACAGGACTATATTGTCCATCCAAGAAGGGTTTACGAGATTGTAGCGGCAATTTGTGATGATGAGGATGTTCAAATTGCAGCACTTCTTCACGATGTTTTAGAAGATACTGTGGCAGTAGAAGAAGTAATACAGGAAAAGTTTGGTGCTAGAGTTTTGCGTATTGTAAAAGAGGTATCGACAACAAAGGAAGATAAGAAGAACAAAAGTTGGGTGGAAAGAAAAAAAGATACTATCATTTCTATTTATAATCAGTCAGAAGAAGCACAAATAGTGGAAGTGGCTGATAAACTTTCCAATGCAGAAGACTTTTATCAGTTGCACGATGAAAATGGGGTAATTCATTTTGATAGTTTTCACGAGAAGGATGTAGAAAAGCAAGAGTGGTATTATCGAAATTTATATGAGGCTTTTCGTGATTATGGAAAGAATGATAATATCAAAGAGGTAGCAGAGAGATTAAGAGAATGTACAGATTTTGGGTTTGGTAGAAGTTATGAAGAGTATTTAATGGCATCACCTTCGCCAGTTTTAGTAGAAGTAGTTTCATTATTAAAAGATGATGAAGATTTTCTTGAATCCATTTATCAGTATTTAAATGAACAGGGAATTAGGACCTCCCTTCATAGACTATCAACTAGGTTAGAGAACAAAGTTCTTGCGGAGCAGATAGATATTATAAAAATAATAGATAAAGACTGTGATGTTGTTTTAGTAGATTCTGGAACTATTTATAGAAGAATGACAATACTTGAAAAATATCAAACAGAAAAAGCGAGAGAGCCATCTAGTGTTTATGAGATCTTGGAACAATTAGGGGAGTTATCTGAGGGCAGCAAGGGCTTAGATGGTGCTGTTGGTATTTATAATGAGGGAAGTGATCGTACTAGATTGAAGGCTTTAACTGGTGCTTTTACCAATTTAGGTGATAAACCAATTGTTGCTAATATCAATGTGTGTATGCTGAATAAAGATGATAGTAGACGAAGGGTTACCGAGTTTATTGTAGGCCATTATGCTATGACAGTTACAAAAAGTGAAATGGAGGAAAAAACGGGACCTCATTTTCAGAAAAAAATATAGATAGAAGGAGGGATAGAATGCAAAATGATCTGATAAACGATATTCGACAAAGAGTTGATATCGTAGATATTATTGGTGAGAGAATCCCTTTAGTTGCAAGGGGCAAAAACTATTTCTGTGTTTGTCCCTTTCATAATGATTCTAATCCCTCTATGTGTGTTTCTCGTGAAAAACAAATTTATACCTGCTTTTCTTGCCACGCTACTGGGAATGTTTATACTTTTCTAGAGAGGTATGAAAACTGGAGCTTTCGAGAGACCTTAAAGTATTTAGGAGATCGGGTTGGTATTTCTGTAGGTGTCGGTAATTTAGAGAAAAGAAGTAGTAAATTTGATAAGTTTTATGAGGCTTATCAACTTTCTGTTAAATATTATCAAAATAATTTGGTATCTAGTCTGGGACGGGAGGCTAGGAATTATTTAGCATCAAGAAAGATCGATGATGCCGTTATCAAAGAGTTTTCTATCGGTCTTGCGATTCATGGAAATCCACTTACTGAGCTGTTGATGAAAAAAGGGTATAGTTTACTAGAGTTAAACAGGCTAGGTCTTTCTAGTGATGATCGAGATATTTATCACGATCGGATTATGTTTCCTTTACAAGATATGAATGGACATACTGTTGCTTTTTCTGGCAGAATTTATAAAGATCATAATCAAAATAAGTATTTAAACACCAAAGAGACGGAAATTTTTAAAAAAGGTCAAATGCTATATCATTATTCTGTTGCGAAAGAGGAAGCACGAAAAGAAAAATGTGTTATTGTGATGGAAGGGTTTATGGATGTTATTCGAGCAAGTACGATTGGTATCCGTAATACGATTGCTCTAATGGGAACGGCACTTACTACGGAACAGATTATGTTTATCAAGCGTCTTTCTACTAATATTATTTTATGTTTAGATGGGGATGCTCCTGGACAGGAAGCAATGTTAAAAGCAGGAGAGCTTTTCTTAAAAGAAAACATAGAAGTGAAAGTGGTTGTTTTGCCGAACGATGAAGATCCTGATACATTTATTTTAAAAGAGGGAAAACAGCGATTTATGGGGTTGATAGAAAATGCAATTTATTTTAGTAATTATAAAATTAGGGCATTAAGAAAAAAAGTTGATTTAGGTAGTGATAGGGAAAAGGCTCTTTATATTGATAAAGTGTTAGAGGAAGCTAGTCAAATTGATGATGAAATTCGTGTCGAAATTATTTTAAAAAAACTTGCAAAAGAATTTGATATAGGGTATAATACACTGGAAATACGGTTTCGAGAGAAATGTGAAAACAAAACGAAGCCTGCCTCTTTGATGATTACTTCTTCTACTAAGACTCATAAAACAAAATATATAAAGGCGGTAGAATCTTTAATTTACTTTATGTTGACTAAAGATTTTGTGCTTACGGCTACTAAGGCTGAGCATTTAATTTTTCCAGAAGAAAAGTATAGAATTACGATGAATGAGATATTCTATTATTATGAGAAATATGGGAAAATTGAAGTAGCTGACTTTTATACATATGTAATGGATAAAAAAGAAGTAAGAGGGGTTCTTGATGAAGTGTTACAGGAAGAATATGAAAGCAATGTAGATAATGTGCTACTTTCAGACTTATATAAGGCTATCCGGGATAATAGTTTGAGCCTAGAGATACGGAGGCTAAAGAAGAAGATTGAAGAAGAGCTGGATCCTTTAGAACAAGCCAAATTGGGAGAGCAGATTAGGAAGTTACGAATAGGAGATTAGTGAAAATGATTGGAGAAATTAAAACACTAGAAGAAAGAAAAGAAAAATTACTATCGCTTGGAAGCAAACAAGGTTATATTACTTATGAACAGTTAGCCGATGAGTTAAAAGGATTAGATATTGACAGTGATGCATTGGATGAACTTTATAATTCTATTATTGATGCCAATATTGAAATTGTTGCAGAAGATGGTAGTGATGATGCCACTGGCGCTGAGATTACGTCTGATTTAAAGGCAGAGGATCTAACCTTATCAAAAGATATTAAAATTAATGATCCTGTACGAATGTATTTAAAAGAAATTGGACGTATTAATTTGCTTACTTCCGATGAGGAATTTGAATATGCTCGCCGTGCAGAAGAGGGAGATGAAGAGGCTAAAAAAATGCTTGCAGAATCTAATTTGCGTCTTGTAGTCTCTATTGCTAAACGTTATGTAGGACGTGGAATGCTATTTCTTGATTTGATTCAAGAGGGAAATATTGGTCTTATGAAAGCGGTTGATAAGTTTGATCCTGCTAAGGGGTATAAATTTTCTACTTATGCCACTTGGTGGATTCGTCAGGCAATTACTCGTGCTATTGCTGATCAGGCGAGAACTATTCGTGTTCCTGTTCATATGGTAGAAACTATTAATAAACTTGCTCGTATTCAAAGACAGTTAACACAAGAGTTAAATCGGGAACCAACAGATGAGGAGATTGCCGAGAAACTAGGAATTACTGTAGAGAAGGTTCGTGAAGTTTATAAAATTAGTCAAGATCCAGTGTCATTAGAAACTCCAATTGGAGAAGAGGATGATTCGCATTTAGGGGATTTCATTAAAGATGAACTTATGATGGGACCTGAAGAGTATGCCACAGTTGAGATGTTAAAGGAAGAACTTGCTAGTGTGCTTTTAACATTAACGGACCGTGAAGAGAAAGTATTGCGTCTTCGCTTTGGACTTGATGATGGACAATGTCGTACCCTAGAAGAGGTGGGACAAATATTTGGTGTTACTAGAGAGAGAATTCGTCAGATTGAGGCGAAGGCATTACGAAAATTAAGACATCCATCTAGAAGTCGTAAGTTAAAGGATTTTTTGACTGATTAATGAAAATTAATAATCGTTTAAAAAGTCTTGCTGATTATATTGAAAAAGATGCGAGAGTGATGGATGTTGGCTGTGACCATGCCTTTTTAGATATTTATTTAGTTCGTCATAAAGACATAAAAAAATGTGTTGCTACTGATATTAATGAGGGACCTTTGAAAATAGCAAAAGATAATATTGATACCAATTGTTTGGCTGATTATATTGAACTTAGATTAGGAAATGGTCTTGATGTCTACAGTGAGGATTTAGATACCGTTGTTATTTCTGGCCTTGGTGGAAAAACAATGCAGGGGATTTTTTCTCAGCATATGGAAAGTCTAAAGACGATTGACTCTATTATTCTTTCTCCTAATAACTATCAGGCAGATATTAAGAAATTTTTATGTAAAAATGGTTATTATATTTATGATGAAACGTTGGTAAAAGAGCATCGAATTATTTATCAGATTATAAGTTTTAAAAAAGGAAAGAGAAAGTATAATCGACGTGAATATTTTTTTGGACCAAAGCTCTTAGAGAAAAAGGGAAGTCTTTTTGAAGAATTTTATGGTAAGGAAATGAAGTCTAGAGAGATCTTGCTTTCACTTTTGCCAAAGAGCTATCGTCTGAAGAGGTTGCAAATAAAAAGAGAAATGGCAATGATAAGAGATGTCTTGCAACATAATAAAAAAGGGTAGAGACTTCTTAAGGGTCATAATGAATATATTAATTTTAAAGTACAAAAGTTGTACTTTTTTCTTTGGCAATCTCATAAAAAATGTTATTATAAGAAAAAAGGTGTGGTTAAAAAATGAAAAAGATGCAACATATAACAACCTATCAACTTTATCGGTCTTCTATTAATAATGACATTAAAATTGTGAGTATAAGTGATTTGCATTTTAGTACTAAAGTATCTGATTGTAAATTGCAATGTTTATATGAGAGAATTCTAAAAATAAATCCTAAATATCTTTTTATAGCGGGTGATTTGATTGATTCTTCCGTAGTAGAAGAAGAGGAGAAGGTTCGGCTGCTTCATTGGTTAGAAAGGTTATCGCGTATTTGTACTATTTGTATTTCTATAGGAAACCATGAGTTTTATAAGTATGAAAACTATATAGATGAGAGTGGGCAGAAGCGTAAGACTAGATTCTATTTTAATAATGAGATTTTTGAGGAAATTTCTAATATTTCTAATGTTTATGTGTTAAATAATGATGTATATGAAGATGATTCTTTGTATGTTGCGGGAATTACACTGCCATATGATTACTATAAAAAAATATCAGCCCATCGTGGCGAGAATAAGGAACTTTTAATGGAAACGCTTGCTTCTCAGCGATCTCTTCTTTCTGATTTACCCAAAAATAAGGTGAAATTTGCACTGATTCATTCTCCTGTTTACTTGCAAGATGAGGATGTGAAAAAGGAGCTTCTAGAGTTTGATTATTTGATTGCAGGGCATATGCATAATGGTTGTGTTGTACCAGGTCTTTATGAGATATGGAGGAGTTCACGTGGGATTATTTCACCATATAAAACACCACTACCTAATAATGCCCGCACTAATCTAAAAACGACGGAAGATAAATTGATTGTCAATGGGGCTTGCGTTACATTTCAGAAGTGTACAGGTTGGTTACAAGCTTTTAATATTCTTTTTCCGATTTATATGACAGAATTGGTCATTACTAATGATAGCAAGTATGATACTTCTTATGTATATAAAAAGAGTCGATATCATCGCTAAGTATTGCTATTTTCCTAAAAATGGTATATAATGAGCTAATTCACACATATAAGTATCAAAAAGGGGATGATTATATGGTAGTATTAAATAATGAAGAAGAAAATATAAAATTGCAAATGCTAAAATATGAGATGGCTAAAGATACACTTTTAAATCATATTAATGGATTGATGAGGGAATTTGAATTAAGTCATGATTACAATCCCGTTGAACACGTGAAGTCAAGAATTAAAAAAGAGGAAAGTGCTATTACGAAGTTATTGAGTAGAGGTTATGAGCCAACACTTGAAAATCTTGTTTTGCATGTTCACGATATGGTAGGAGTACGGATTGTATGTTCCTTTTTATCGGATGTTTATGATATTGTTAAATTAGTTGAAAGAAGTGAACAATTTCAAATTCTTGAAAAGAAAGATTATATTAGAGAGCCTAAAAATACAGGTTATATGAGCTATCACTTAAGAGTTTATGTTCCTATTTACTTAAATGGTGGAAAAGAGCTAATAGAAGCAGAAATACAAATTCGTACTGTGGCGATGGATTTTTGGGCGAGTTTGGACCATAAAATTCAATATAAATTTTCTGGTATTGTTCCACAAGAAGTAATGGATGAGATGTATAAATGTTCATTAGATATTAAGAAGTTGGATCACAGAATGTTGGATTTAAATATGACTGTCAATAGTTATCAAAAAAAGGATAGATAATGTTATTGTTCTTTTTTTATGTTATAATTAGGGCTAGTAGGTGAAATTATGGTTTATTTAGATTATTCTGCGACGACTCCTGTAAATCCAGAGGTATTGGAAAGTTTTATAAAGGTGACAAGAGACTATATTGGGAATGCAAATTCTATTCATAAATTAGGAGTGGATGCTAAGAAATTAATGGATGCGGCAACTAGACAAATTGCAGATATTTTAGCAGTAGAGAAAGAAGAAATTATTTATACTAGTGGAGCTAGTGAGGCAAACAATGCGGCAATTAAAGGCATTTGTTTAAAGTACCGAAATAGGGGATGTCATATTATTACTACGGAATTAGAACATTCTTCTGTTCTTGCAACGTTTCAGTATTTAGAGTCTATAGGTTTTAAGGTTAGTTATGCGAAGCTTGATTCTATGGGAAGAGTGGATTTAGATGCTTTAGAGAAGATGATTCAAAGTGATACTTTACTAGTATCTATTGCGAGTGTTAACAGTGAGATTGGCATAAGACAAGATATTTCGGCTATAGGAAAAATTATGCAGAAGTATCCAAAGGTGTTTTTTCATAGTGATATGACACAAAGTGTTGGGAAGGAAAATGTGGATTTAACGAGTGTAGATCTTGCCAGTATGTCTAGTCAAAAATTCTATGGTTTAAAAGGAATTGGTGTTTTATATAAACGAAATGGTATTGAAATAGAACCTTTAATTCACGGAGGAAAGTCGACTACAATTTATCGAAGTGGAACACCAGCACTTCCCTTAATTGTTTCCTTTTCTAAAGCCCTTAGACTTGCATATGTTGATTTTAAACGTCATTATGAGCAGGTGATGATGTTACATCAATATTTAATTTCTGAGTTAGAAACAGTAGAAGATATCGAGATTAATAGCAATGAGTTTTGTCTTCCTCATATTGTAAATATTAGTGTTTTAGGGGTGAAGCCAGAGGTTATATTACACGCTTTAGAGGAAGAGGAGATTTATGTTTCAACACAGACTGCTTGTAGTAGTAATACGCATTTATCACAAGCTGTTTTTGCGGTTACCAAAGATAAAAGCCGAGCGGAGTCTAGTATTCGTATTAGTATTTCTCATCTTTCAACGAAAGAGGAGTTGGCAACATTTATTTCGGTATTAAAGCAAAAAATTAGTCATTTAAAAAGCCTAGGTGATTAGGAGGGGATTCATATGAAGTTGCAGATTAAAAAATTATCAAAAAGTTATGGAAGAAATCAAGTTTTGGAGAATGTGGATTTCACTTTTCAAGAGGGAAAAATTTACGGTTTAATCGGTAGGAATGGCAGTGGTAAAACAACTTTCTTTAATGCTTTAGCTAACGATATTGAAATTGATTCTGGTGATATTTTATTGGATGGGGATGAAGCTAGGCTAGAGGACATTGGTTATGTACTTGCTGCCCCTAATATTCCAGAATTTTTAACAGGAAGAGAGTTTTTGAAATTTTTCTTAGAAATTAATGAAGGGAAATTGAAAAATTTTAAAACAATTGATGAGTATTTCGAAATGGTGGGTATTGAGAGTAAGGACCGCGATAAGATTATGAGAGAGTATTCTTATGGTATGAAAAATAAAATGCAAATGCTAATTCATATTATTAGTAATCCTAAAATATTACTATTAGATGAACCTCTTACCTCCTTTGATATTGTAGTACAAGATGAGATGAAAAAATTGTTAAAACAGCTTAAAAAAGATCATATTTTAATATTTTCTACACATATTTTAGAAATTGCTATGGATCTGTGTGATGAGATTGTCATTATTCATAATAGAAAATTGGAGCTAATTGATGCCAAAGATTTAAATAAAGAGGATTATAAAAATAAAATTATAGAAAGTCTAAAGGATCATACAGATGCTTAATACTTTAAAAACGTCATTTAAAATTGAACTTTATTGTGCAATTAATTCTTTTATTTATTTATTAAGGCATACTCCTATTTTAAAAAATATTACAACTGATACCTTATATAAACAGGAAAATCTAAAGAGGCGAATTGGCTATTTTGCAATTTTAAAAGATTTATTTCAAAAGATTGTTGCGAAACTTTTCTATTTAACAGTGATCTATGGGATTTTATCTTTTCTCTTTCCTGCGGTATCCTTTTTGCTGTTTTTACATACGTTTTTCTTTTTTAGTGTTATTGGTAGTCTTATCAACTATAAAATTTTATCTATTGGAAAAAGAAAGTATTATGCTGTTATTTTAATGGGACTGGATGCTAAAGAGTATGTAGTTTCTCACTTTCTTTTCCATATTATTCTTGAATTTTTCCTTTCTCTTTTCAGTCTTAGTTTGTTTTTTATCGGGATTTGGAAAATGAGTTTTCTAATTGCTTTTATGGTGGCCATACTTGTTATTTTTCTAAAAATAATAGGGGAAGCTTTTCACCTTCTGTTTTATCAGAAAACAAAGACTTTATTAGTGAGTAGGAGTTATATATATTGGGGGATTTTATTGCTAGGTTTCTTTTGCTCTATGGGTCTTCCGCTTTTCCATATTATATTGCCAAAGGAAGTCTATATATTCCTTGCCTTTCTCTTGTTTTTTCCAGCGGCATTTTCTTTTTTCTATATTGTTGGATTAGAAGATTATAAATCAATTTATAAAAGTGTTCATACTCAACTTGCCGTTTTAAATACTAATAATCGTACAGCTTATCAAAAACAGATGATGATTGATATGAGGAAAAAAGATTATCAAATTGACTCCCGAAAGTTAGTAGGAAAGAGTGGGTATGATTATTTTAATACGATTTTCTTTTTACGACATAAAGTAATTTTGTCTAGTTCTGCTAATATGATTTGTCTGATTTCTTTTCTTGCTTTCTTCCTTCTTATTCTAGTTATTTTAATAAAACCTAGTTATCAAAAAGAGATTTATTCTTTCTTTACTAATTATTTTGCGTGGATTATTCTTCTTATGTATTTTCTTAATAGAGGGGCTATTATTACACAGGCGATGTTTCATAATTGTGATAGAAGTATGCTTACTTTTCCTTTTTATCGAAGAGATAAAGTGGTTTTGAATGTGTTTTTTCAAAGATTAAAAACTATTGTTAAAGTGAATTTGAGACCCGCTTTCTTTATTGGCCTAGGGTATGTCTTTGTACTTTCTATTTGTAATGGAGCCTTTTTACCATCTTATATTTTTGTATTACTGTCCATTCTTTCTTTAAGTGTTTTCTTTTCTGTTCACTATTTGGTTATTTATTATCTGTTACAACCATATAATGTGCAGTCGGAGATGAAGAGTGTTGCTTTTTCTGTTGTTAGTTTTTTAACCTATTTGGCTTGCTATTTATGTAAGGATATCGATTTGCCTTATGTTGATTTTGCCCTTTTAATCCTAGGTGTTACGGTTAGTTATATATTGTTATCACTTTATGTTATTTATAAAAAAGCACCTCATCGTTTTCGACTAAAATAAAAATGATGTACAAATTGATATTTTTATTGTATAATTATATCTGTTTGAAAGAGGAGTGAAAATATGAAGAAGACAAAAATTGTTTGTAGTATTGGACCTTCTAGTAATGAAGCCGATGTTATGGAACAGATGGTACTAGCAGGAATGAATATTGCACGTATTAATTTTACCCATGCTACATTAGAAGAGAGAAAAAAAGCAGTAGAGTCTACTAGAGAGGTGCGTAAGCGTACTGGTAAGTCAGTTGCTATTCTTTGGGATACTAAAGGTCCTGAGTTTAGAAATGGTATGTTTGAAAATGATTCTATTGAACTTATTGTAGGAAATACAATTCGTATTGTGAAAGAAGACTGTCTTGGAAATGAGGAACGTTTTACAGTTAATCATCCAGAAGCTCTAGATAGTTTGAGTGTGGGAGATTTCATCTTACTTGAAAATGCCAAGATGAAAATGGAAGTGATTAGCAAAGAAGAAGATGGTGTTACTTGTAAAGTTATTACTGGTGGAGTTTTAGGAAACCGTAAGAGTTTAAGTGTTCCTGGCGTTTCTTTAGATATTCCTTATGTTAGTGAGCTTGATCGTGAGGATATAAAATATGCTTGTGAGCATGGAGGAGAATATTTAGCGATTTCTTTTGTATCGTCTAAAGATGATGTGTTAGAAATTAAAGAAATTTTGAAGGAATATGGACGTGAAGATCTACAGATTATTTGTAAGATTGAAAGCGAACTTGGTATTAAGAATTTAGAGTCTATTTTAGAAGTTTCTGCAGGTATTATGGTAGCTCGTGGAGATTTAGGTACTGAGATGGCAAGTGAAATTTTACCAATTGTTCAAAAAGATATGATTAGAACTTGTAGAAGAATGGGAAAAATTGCGATTGTTGCTACTGAAATGTTAGAAACTATGATGGAAAACTCTCGTCCAAAACGTGCTGAGACTAGTGATATTGCCAATGCTGTGTTGGATGGTTGTGATGCTGTTATGTTAAGTGGTGAGACGACTATTGGAAAACATCCAATTGAAACCGTTCGTGCAATGGCAAAAATCTGTGAGGCAACTGAACCATATGCAAACTTTAATTATACAGAAAAGGAATATAGACTTCCTAATACACAAGTGGCTATTGCAAACTGTGTAGTAGAAAGTGCAAATCTTTTAAATGCTAAGCTTATTTGTGCTGCTTCTATTAGTGGGTATACAGCACGTCTTATTAGTAATTTAAAACCTGATGCTACTATACTTGCTTTGGTACCAGATGAAAAGACAGGACGTCGTCTAGCTTTAAACTGGGGTGTTTATCCTGTTATTTTACCTGTATGTAATTCTACTGATGAAGTTCTTACAAAGAGTGTAGAAAAGGCAAGAGAGTATACACAATTAGAAAAGGGAGATATTATATTGATTACAGGAGGTTTTCCTAATAATGGAGAGTCACGTGTAACTAATTTAATGAAGATTGAAGAAATTTGTTAATAGAGAGGACAGAAATTATCAATTTTTGTCCTTTTTCTTTTGGTTATTCACTTTTTTAGAACGGATGTCAAATGATTTCATTTTTCTGGTGTATTATGCATTGATTTGATATACTAATATAATAAGGAGGGTATTTATATGAAATATGTATATGCATTTTGTGAAGGTAATAAAGATATGCGAAATCTATTGGGTGGAAAGGGGGCAAATCTTGCTGAGATGACTTCTATTGGTTTGCCTGTGCCCCAAGGTTTTACAGTAACGACGGAGGCTTGTTTAAAGTATTATCAAGATCACGAAGAGTTAAGTGAAGATGTGGTTTTAGAAATTCGTGATCAGATTTCGGCACTAGAGAAGATTAGTGGTAAAAAGCTGGGGGATGTTAAGAATCCATTATTGGTTTCTGTTCGCAGTGGAGCGAGAGCTTCTATGCCAGGAATGATGGATACTATTTTAAACCTTGGAATGAATGATGAGGTTTGTTCTGGTTTTTGTGAGGCGGATGGGAATGCAAGATTTGTATATGATAACTATCGAAGACTCATTCAAATGTTTGCAGATGTTGTTAAAGGGTTTCCTAAGTCTTCTTTTGAACATCTTTTTGATAAGATAAAGAAGGAAAAAGGAGTTCAGTTAGATACTGAACTTACAGCAGAAGACTTGAAGGAAGTGATTGATGAGTATAAAATTGAATATTCTAGGCTTGCTTCAGAAGAGTTCCCGCAGGACCCAATGGTTCAACTTTTAGAAGCGGTTAGTGCTGTTTTTCGCAGTTGGAATAATGAGCGAGCAATTACTTATCGGCGGTTAAATGATATTCCATCAAGTTGGGGAACTGCTGTTAATGTTCAAGAAATGGTCTACGGGAATCGAGGGGAGGATTCAGGAACAGGAGTTGCCTTTACTAGAAATCCCGCTACTGGTGAGAAAAAGTTATACGGTGAATATTTAATAAATGCTCAAGGGGAAGACGTGGTGGCTGGTATTCGTACCCCTCAAAGTATTGAGACTTTGAATGAGGTAATGCCAGAGAATTATCAGGAATTTGTACGTATTTGTAAAGTATTAGAAGATCATTATAAAGATATGCAAGATATGGAGTTTACAATTGAAAATGGAAAGCTTTTTATGTTGCAAACTAGAAGTGGAAAGAGAACAGGACAAGCGGCTATTAAAATTGCTGTTGATATGGTAAAGGAAGGTATTATTACAAAGGAAGAGGCATTATTAAGAGTGGATGCTAATCAACTTGATCAACTCCTTCATCCTACTTTTGATAAAGAGAGTTTACAAAAATCATCTGTCATTGCTCAAGGACTTGCCGCTTCTCCTGGGGCTGCTAGTGGTAAAATTTATTTTACTGCTGAAGATGTTTCTAAGGCTTATGAGAGTGGAGAAAGAGAGATCATATTGGTTCGAGAGGAAACTTCACCTGAAGATATTGAGGGAATGAACTTGGCAAGGGGTGTTTTGACTGTTCGTGGTGGTATGACTTCTCATGCTGCAGTTGTGGCTCGTGGTATGGGAACTTGTTGTGTTTCTGGATGTAGTGAACTTAGTATTGATGCGAATAAAAAGACGATTCGTCTAGCAGATGGGACTATTCTACACGAGGAAGATTATATTAGTTTAGATGGTTCTACTGGATTTATTTATAATGGGAAAATGGCAACGGTTGATCCTGAGATTTCAGGTGATTTTGAGACATTTATGCAGTGGGCAGACTCTACTAGAGTTTTGGGGGTGAAAGCGAATGCTGATACTCCGAAAGATGCGATGGAGGCTCGTAAATTTGGGGCGGAAGGTATTGGACTTTGTAGAACAGAGCATATGTTTTTTGAAGAAACCCGTATTTTTCATTTTAGAAAAATGATTTTATCAGAGACTGAGGAGGCCCGTAGGGAAGCTTTGGAAAAGATTTTGCCTTATCAAAGAGAAGATTTCGCTGCTCTTTTTCGGGCAATGGAAGGACGGTCTGTTGTTATTCGTTTTTTAGATCCTCCACTTCATGAATTCTTGCCTAAGAAGGAAGAAGAGATTTCGCAACTTGCTGATAGTTTGGGAATGAGTAAGGAGGAGATTCATACTAGAATTTTATCTTTAAAGGAGTTTAATCCAATGATGGGACATCGTGGTTGTAGGCTTGCAATTACTTACCCAGAGATTGCCCAGATGCAAACGCGAGCTGTTATGGAAGCGGCAATTATGGTTGAGAAGGAAGGGCTTGCTACTAATCTTGAAATTATGATTCCTTTAATTGGTAGTATGAAGGAATATCTCTATGTTAAAAATATTGTTTTGGAGACTGCAAAAGAGGTTATGAAGGAACAAGCTGTTACTGTTTCTTTTAAAGTCGGTACGATGATCGAGGTGCCTAGGGCGGTTTTAATTTCTGATGAAATTGCTAGTGAAGCTGACTTTTTCTCGTTTGGAACCAATGATTTGACACAAATGACATTTGGATTTTCAAGGGATGACGCTGCTAAGTTTTTAAATGATTATTATGAAAAAGGTATTTTAGAGCAGGATCCATTTAAAACAATTGATGAAGAGGGCGTTGGAAGACTTGTCCATTTGGGAGCTTCTCTTGCACGAGATGAAAATAGAGATATAGAGCTTGGAATTTGTGGTGAGCACGGGGGAGATCCTAAAAGTATTGCCTTT
This sequence comes from uncultured Bacilli bacterium, assembly GCA_910583685.1. GTDB lineage: Bacteria > Bacillota_I > Bacilli_A > RF39 > UBA660 > MGBC119817. The sequence goes on along the minus strand of CAJTXY010000004.1, from coordinate 43,361 downwards.
TGTCATAAAATCGGGTTGGATTATGTATCTTGTTCTCCATTTAGAGTACCAGGAGCAAGACTGGCAGCAGCACAAGCTGTTATTCGGGAAAAGTACTAGGCTTTTTCGCTCTATCTTTTCTCTAGAATATTAATTTTATATTGTGGTATTTTTTAAAAAATGTGCTATAATATGTGTGACTAGGAGGGATGAAATATGTTTAAAAAGTATTTAATCATTGCATTTGCAGGTGTTGTTATCGTTGGTGGTGTTTCTGCTAAGACTTTACCAATTTTTGATAAAGTACATACTACTGCTAAACAAGCACAGTCTTCCAATAGGAAAGATATAACAGTTGCCTCTAAAACTGTAGATAAAAGTGTGGTTGCTAGCGATTCTACTTCATTATCTGATGTTAAAGATTCAGATGATAATTCTCAAAATAGTGAAGCTAGTGTTGATAAGCAAGAAACTACTGTTACTAAGACAGAAAAGTCAACGAATCATAATAATACCTATAAACAACCAAGTGCTAGTAGTATTTCAGAAAAGGATGTAAATAGTACTGGTAGTACAGAAAATCAAAATAAGACAAATACTACTATAGAGCCAGTAATACCAGCAATTTATTATGATAGAACTACTTCTATTTATGCAAATGATAATGTTACTTTACTAAGAGTAGAATATTATAAAAATAATAAATTAACTTATTATTCTGTCGTTGAACAGTTTGATGCTGCAACAAAATCGTATATTGAAAAGATCTATCAGTGTAATCTTGAGACAAATATTGATCCTTTTATACGTACAGATGTATATGTTAATGGTAATTTAGTAAAATCATATTAATTTGCTTTTTTAGGATTTATATAAAAAGTTGTTATCTTACTATGAGGAGATAACAATTTTTTTGTTTTTGTCTATTGATATTGTAAAATATCTTTTTTCTTATTTTAAAGAGCTCTATTTATTGTTATAATAGATAATAGGTGATAATACTATGAAAGCAATTTGTGTTGGACATATATCTTATGATATTACTTTACCAGTAGAGGCTTATCCTACTGAGAATACTAAATATAGAATTGAGAGTACTGTAGAGTGTGGTGGAGGGCCTGCTAGTAATGCTGCGTATTTGCTTGCAAAATGGGGAGTTAATACGAGTTTTGTTGGAGCGGTTGGAAAAGACTATTATGGAGATCAAATAAAAAAAGAGTTTCAAGATGTTGGAGTTGATATTTGTTATTTAGAGCAACGGGAAGACTTTAAAACGTCAACTAGTTATATTGTTGCCAATCGATCTAATGGTTCTAGAACTATTATTACATCTAAAGATAGTAGTAAAAATAATTTAGTACAAAGTGAAGTTTTAGTAGATGGAGATGTGATTTTAGTAGATGGAGATGAGATGGATGCTGCATTTAAAGTTTTGAATGCTAAAGGAGATGCTCTTTCTATATTAGATGCTGGTACTTTAAAGGAATCCACTTTACTGTTAGGTAAAAAAGTAAAGGTACTTGCTTGTTCTAAGGATTTTGCTGAGAGTTTTACAAAAACCAAAATTGATCACTATGATATTGCTTTTTTGGCACAAATCCATAAAAAACTTGAGGATTATTTTCAAAATATTGTTATTATTACTTTGGAAGCATATGGTGCTTTTGTAAAAAGTGACGATTATAAAATTATTCCTAGTATTCAAGTAAAAGCGGTAGATTCTACGGGTGCTGGCGATATTTTTCACGGGGCTCTTGCCTATTTTTTAGGAAATCATTATTCTCTTGATGAGGCGGTGAGGCTTGCTAATATAACGGGAGCGTTATCTGTTTTAAAAGTTGGTGGAAGATTTTCGATTCCGACATTAAAAGAAGTGTTAGAGGTAAGAGAAGACTATGAAATTATATAGTAGAATGCCTAGTTTGGATCTTCACGGGTTAGATAGAGTTTATGCAAAAATCTTGATAGAAGAATTTATAGATGATCAAGTGAGAATGAAGAATAAGGAATTTGTAATTATTCATGGCATTGGTAGTGGAATTCTTAGAAAGACAACACAGGAAGTACTTAGGTATCATCACTCTGTGAGAGAGTATAAAATTGATTTTTTTAATCCTGGTTGTACATTGGTAAAACTTAAGTAATATTTGACAAAATCAAACATTTGTGGTATTATATAGGCCACTTAGATCAGAAAGGGGATCTTTATGTATACGGAAGAGTATGAAGCAAAGGGATTTGTGCTTCGCAAATTTTTATTAAAGCTAATATTTGTTGTTATATTTGTGTTTTTGCTTATTTGGTTAGTTCCTAAGACTACCTATAAAAAAGTGGACAACATTGATAAAGTAAAGGATTCTTCTCCGCTTAATAACCAGATTTTTTTAGATAATTTGGGTAAGATGCAGAAAGTAGGAGTAGATTATTATACTGCAACTAGACTTCCTAAAGCGGTAGGAGAGAAGGATGAGATTAACCTTTCTGAGATGATAAAGAAAAAACTCATTGTACCACTTGTGGATCAACATAATAAGGCTTGTGATATTAAAAAGTCTTATGTTAGAGTTACTAAACTTGATAGTGAATACTTGATGAAAGTCAATTTAAAATGTAGTAAAGAAGAGGATTATGTTCTAGTACATATGGGAAATTATGAATATTGTGATTCTGATATTTGTGCTAAAAAAGAAACAGAGATTGCAGTAGAAAAGTCCAAGCCTAAAAAAGAGGTTTCTTTTGGAACAGGAAAGTCTACGACTAATTCTTCTAGTTCTACTTTGCCAGCTGTCGATCATAAGGTAGAAGAACCACCTGTATCTGTTCCTGAGGTTGTGCCAGGGTATCAGTATGAGTATCAAAAGACAACAGGGGCGAAGTATTCTGACTGGTCTCGTTGGTCTAACTGGGAGAGAGCAAGTTGCAATACTACTGCTTATGGTTGTGATGATAGTAATCCTAGTTGTGTTAAAAAAGTACAGATTTATAAGAGAAAAGAGAAGGTTGGAACTTATGATAAGGAGTATGTTGCTGGAAGGGATGAATTTCGGCAATTAAACAGTTATGAGCAACAGGTTTGTGCCAATTATGATTACATTTCTTACAATAATACACTTTATGTTATCACAAATCCTTATACTACAATCAATTATGTAACAAATGCTAATCAGGCAAGCGTTTCGGGATGGCGTTATGAAGGTAGAAAGAGTTATGCATCTCCACCTAATGATACATTAACGACACGTTATAAATATGTACAAGCGGATTTTAGTAGTTGTAATAGTACTTGTTCTGTTGCTCCTAAAAAAATATATGATGTATATACTTATACAGGGCAGATTGGTGCAGTGACTAATGCTATTTCTTCTCAGACAATTAAAACGTTGGCCAATCAATCTTTGGCAGTAAATTGTGTGGGAATTACTAAAAAGACAGTGCCTATTTATGGCGCGGTTACAACCTATGAGAAGGCAGTTCGAAAAGAGCCTTTATATGGCACGGTATGCTATCAAAGTGTTAAAACAAGAAGTGTTATTAATCAGGGAAAAACAGATACAAAATGGAGTAGTTATAATGATGTCACACTTTTAAATAATGGTTATCATTATACAGGAAATAAGAAAGGATAAATATATTTAGGAGGGTTCGGTTATGAATTTTAAAGATTTAGGAAAAAACTTTTTGCTTACTAATCAGGATGTACATGAAAATGGAGATACAAGTGAGAAAGTAGTCTTTTTTGCAGAAGATATTCGAGGAGTTTCTTCTATGCCACTTTTTGATGAGAAAGGAAATTACAATCAATATACACTTGAGTATATTAAAAATCGTATTGCAGAAGAAGGCAGCGATGTTTTAGCAGAAAGTGATTTGCCAGATGATTTGTGGGAAGACTTTAAGTTGCAAATAAGTAGTATGCAAGGTATGCAAAGTGAGGAAGAAGCTGATGAAGTTATTGCTACTTCAGTAGAAGAAGTGGAAGAGCCTCCTTTGTTTGAGTTTGATGAAAGAGAAATTGCTGATGCAAGAGAATTGATTTTTAGACATTCTGGTATGTCTACTGATGAGTTTGTACTTCTGCTTGATGAAAATGGAAAAATAAATCCTTGGGTTTGTGGTTATGTTTATATGAAAGTACGAGAGAAGAATATGCCTTTTCCTGAGGCTGCTCAGGAAATTCGCATTTCCGTTGGTTCCGAAAATATGATACCTTATGCAACAGAGATTTATAAAGAATGTAGTTTTCTTGATGGTCTTTTAGCTAATCAAAATGAAGCAGTTTTTAGTTTCTGTGATAAAAATGGGAACCAGGTTGTTTCGAGTATTTTAGAAGACGGGAATTTTAATCAATTAGCATATGTGGATGTTGGATATTTTTTAAATGAAAATGATATGAAGTTAGAAGAGGCTATTGAACAAGGTCTAATCTCTGTTGCTTTTTATGAAAAAGAGGAAGTGAGTAAGGTTTCTAAAATAGTAATGTATCATTTTCATCAAGAATATTATGATGAGGTAAGGGAAGTAAAACAGGCTTGTGTTTTCTATGACGATGGCCAAGTTAAAAATATTCAAGTTTCTAATGGAGATTGTAGTTATGAAGATGAGTTATTAAGTGCTATAGAAGAAGCCACTGGTGAAAAAATGTCAATAGAGGATGCCATTAAGCAAGGAATTGTTTCTGACTTGACTGCTGAAGAATTTGAAGAACAGTTTTCTACTTTTTCTACAGTAAAAAGTTTTATGAGCTATTTACCACAAAATCTTTCTAGATTGGAAAGGCTAAAGCATTATATGATTCTTGGAGCAACAAGTGTTAAAGATGCAATTGCCAATGTTTTTCGTCCCGCTATCAATTGGGTTTCACAGAAAGTGTCTAAGTTGGGAAAAGCGATTATGAAACATCCTAGAATTGCTGCTGGTATTGCTGCTCTTTGTATTGGTGGTGCTGCTACTGGTTATTTAGTAAATGATTATGTTAGCACTAGAACTAGTAAAGTAGGTACCCTTATTGATAATGAAAATGAGAATGATTATAATCGATCATTAAAAGAGATTCTTAATAATGACTTGAATGAAGGTTTTAGGAACCTAAATAATAAGATTAATCAACGTGTTGGTAATCTTGATGATAAAGTATTTACTTCAGATTATGTGGTGAGTGCTGCTTATCAAGTGCCTGAAGATATTGCTGTTGAAAGTGTTTCTATGCCGATGACTTCAGAAAGATATTATGAGATTTCGGAAGAGGAAGAAAGTATAGAATGGGTAGACTCCGTAGATGATACTAGTGAAGAGGAATCCTTACCAGAAGAAGATAGTAGAGAAAACGATGAAAAAATAGAAGAGGAAAATACAGTTGCTCAGGAAAAGGCAGAAGCTGATGCTGAGGAGACTCAAAAACAGATGCAAGAAGAAGAGGATGTAGAGAAGGAACAGCTTGATAAGGAAGTAGAAGAGAAGGATCAAGAATATCAAGAAACACTTGATCAGGCTAATAGCGAAGGAAGTATTACGGAAGATGACCTAGGCTCTGGAACTGAATTTACTGAAGAGAATAAAGATGCCGAAGGAAACTTAGTTGATTCTACTGTTGATCTTATTGTAGATGGTACGGGAAGTAGTGAAGGAGAATTGCCTGATCCAGCTGTTTTAGAGAATGATTATGACTTTGCTGAGGAAGAATATAATATTCAAGAAAGTGAAGTTGCTGCAGAGGCATACATCGATAATTATGTAGAGGAGATGGCTGCTGCCAGTTCAATGGACACAGAACAAGAATTAACAAAAAGTTTGACAAAATAATACAATTGTGTTATAATATGTTTACTTTGAAGATACAGGGGTCTTCAATTAGTAAAACGGGGGGTTGAATATATGGAAGGATTTATATTTGAATATTTAGATGAAAATGATTTTCGTAAAAAGGAAAGATCAGTAAGAAAGTATAATATGTTGGCTTATAAAAAACTTACTTTTAGCTATTATCCAGAATTACGTAAAGGTAATTTCCTAGGGGAAGAGGTTTCTCGTAACGAGAAGGATAAAACGATTTCCTATGAGTTGAAATTACCAACAGATGATCTATTTGCAAAAGTACATGGAGAAATTCGAGTTCATTATACTGTGTATACTGATAAGAAAATTATTTTACTTACTAATATTACACCAGAGGGTATTTTAGATGAAGGTCATCGTGCAGAGCTTTCTACCTATAAAGGTGTTATGATTTCTAAGACAAATCCAGAAAAGGATATGTTTAAAATTAATTTATTAAATATGTTACAAAAGTAAGAGCGAATTTGCTCTTTTTTTCATTTTTCTATTGCACACTTTAGAAACTTATGATATGATTAAAAGGCAATGGACCCTTAGCTCAGTTGGTTAGAGCATCCGGCTCATAACCGGACGGTCGGTGGTTCGAGTCCACCAGGGTCCACCACTAAAAAATGCGGGTATGGCGGAATTGGCAGACGCACTAGACTTAGGATCTAGCGGGGCAACCCTTGCAGGTTCAACTCCTGTTACCCGCACCATTTAGAATTTAACCCTTGTATATCAAGGGTTTTGTTATGTAATAACAATTAGAGGACTTATCGAGGACTTATTTTTTCGATTTTTTAAAGGAATTAAGAGTGTTTATTGTTATATTTTTCTTATGAGGAAACATATGATAATAAGTTTTTTCTACCATCTCTACAGTATCACCAATTCTAGTGGCTACATCACGGCTATCACATTCCAAATGAATTAATAGTGATACATGACTGTGTCTAAAGCCATGAGGCGTTATGCGTTTTATTTCGGCTATATTAATATATTTTTTTAGTTTTCTTTCTAACGTAGTAGGGGATATCGGCTTAATATTTCCAAACAAGAACATTTCTTTAGAAAAATGATATATTTTAGACTCGTTTAAATAATGATTTTTTAGCAGGTTTAAGAGGTCATCATCTAAATCCACAATACGTATAGAATTTTCAGTTTTTGGGTCTAATATAGCGTAATTACCAGTTCCTAACTTATTTGTAAAATTTTTATCTACATTAATAGTTTTATTTTTAAAATCGACATCGTTCCAAGACAGAGCAATCATTTCTCCCATTCGAAGTCCTGTAAAATACAAAAAACTGAATATTTTATAATAGAGTTGATCATCTACAACAGAAATAAATGAATTAAATTCTTCATAGGTCCAGAAATTCCATTCAGCTTCTCGTTTATTTGCATATGTATTGTCAATTCTGTATTTCTGTATTTTAGGTAGAATTTTAGAATCATAGTTATAATTATCTTTTGCATAACTCATTATTTCTTTGAAGTATCCAATTATACTATTTTGATATCTTAGACTTATATTACTTTTCTTTAGATAGTTTTCTTTCCAATTTATAATTGTATTATATTTTATACTATGTAATTTATATTGATTAAAAAATTCTAAAATATTCTTATTTAAATTTTTTTCTAATCTATAATAAGTAGTTTGTTTTAAAACCATTTGTTTTAAGTTTAGCCATTCTTTATAAACTAACTCAAAATTGATATTAGAATCTACTTGGTCTGATGTAGATACTTTGGTTAAAAACTCTCTTTCTGCCTCTTTGGCTTCTTTTTGAGTAAGATAGGCTTCGCTCTTTTTCTGCTTTCTATTTCCGTACATATCAGTATAATATGTCCTAAAAATCCACGAACGACCATCATTAGTTTTTACAACCACTTCTTTTTCATTTCCATTTTTATCTATAACTTTCTTTTTCTTTTGATAAACAGGCATTATATCATCTCTTTTCATTGATTTTTATAGTTAGATTTGATATAATGAAATAGAAAAATCCAAAGCATTATATCAATCTTTGATTGGTATTTTGTTCACAGGTCCTGGTAGACTTTTTGTGATTTTTCAAATTTGACTTCGTGTTACAGCACGAGGTCTTTTTTATTCTATATTGTAAAATTGTTTTACAATGGTTTTAAGTTTTTCTTTCTTTTCTTCGCTTAAGATATTAGTTGCCTCTATACTATTTAGTATGTTCCATATATAAATATTTTGACCAAAATTTTTGTTAGTAGACCATTTTGTATTATACGTTAGAGTATAATCTAAATACTGGTAAGCCTGTAATAGAATAAGGTGAGGATTTAGATCTAGTATATTACATAAATCTTTAAAGTTTTCTCGCTTTAAATGATCTTTATTTTGTTCATATTTATATAAAGCTTGTCTAGATACGGGTGTTTTCATCTTTTTGACTACAGCTTCTAAACTATAACCTTTATTTTTTCTTGCTTGCTTTATTGCATCAGAAATTACTTTATGAAAATCATTATCGATTGGGTTATTAGCATTTGGATCATATACCATAATCATCACCTCATTTATATTATACCATTTAAAAAAAAATAAAACAACGAAAATGTTAATTTTTTAGTTGACAATGTAATTTTTTCATTGTATACTTATTTCGTTAACTAATAAGTTTACAAAAAGATAGAAAGGAGGAATATCAAATGTATAGAAAACTAATAGGGGTACGCAAAGAATTGGGATACACTCAGGAACAAGTTGCTAGAATCATTAATAACTCTACAAAGACATATTGTCTGAAGGAACAAGGAAAATCAGTTTTTTCTGTACCAGAGGCAAAACTGCTTATGAAATTTTTTGATAAATCATTTGAAGAATTATTTAAGTAATTTTTTTATTGCCTCGTTGTCAACCTAAGAGTTGACGACAAAAAAGAAAGTTATAAAGGAAAAGTCTACCAGGGCTTATGAAAGGATTTGATAAGTATGAAAAAATTAAGATCAAAAAAGCGGGTTAAAGTTACTATTATTATTGCTGCTATTGCAGTGATTGGATTTATCTTAGCCCATTTTATTATGGCAAAAATATCTAATTACGAAGAATATGCTAAAGAATGTTCCAATGAAAAGGGATATGCTTGTCCTTATTACGAAGTTAGAAATTATATGATTAGAGGTAATTAAAATGACATCAGAAGAGAAGAAACGTAGAAAACCGAAGACAAAGAGAGAACCAGCGACAGCAGAAGAGGTATTAAAGATAATACAAAAACCGTGGGCTACTAAATATGATATGGCTATTATCGGTTTTGTTGGTCTCAATAGAGCAGCATCCGATAGACAAAAGATTGCAGAAAAGATAGAAAATGATGGTTACAAATTACCTGCTTATGTAGTTCCGATGGATTTAGTTATAGATTTTTACAAGATTAATATCAGTTACTTGAAAAAAATTGCTAATATACAAAAAAAGTAAGGGGAATAAGGTTCGGTTGTAAATTTGTGAAGGGAGAGAAATATGGAAGAAAAACCCAATTATTATTCAGTTTTACCTGCCAATGTCAGGTATGATAAAGATTTGCAACCAAATGCAAAAATATTATATAGTGAAATCACAAGTTTATGTAATCACAAAGGTTATTGCTTTGCTGGCAATAATTACTTTGCAAACTTATACGACGTAGATAAAGCGACTATATCAAGATGGATTTCAAAACTAGTGAAAAAGAAATATGTCTTTATTAAAATGATTAAGAAAAAAACAACAGAAGCAATAGAAAAAAGAATCATTTGTTTAGAAGATATACCTATTGACGAAATAATCAATACCTATATGCAAAAAAATCAATACCCTATTGACGAAAAAGTCAAGGATAATAATATAAGTAATAATAGTAGTAATAATATAGAGAATGAACTTCCAACAAGTGAATTGGAACAATTTCAGATGAGCGATGAAATCTTCTTACAAATATTTCCAGTTATCGAAAAAGAATTTGGAAGAATGATTAGTCCCATAGAGATTGAAATGATTAAGACATGGGATTATTCATTCGATATTTTAAAACTTGCTTTGTCAGAGGCTGTGACCAAAGGGCAGTTTTCTATGAAATATATTGATAGGATTATTTACAATTGGAAGAAAGCAAATGTCAGAACTATTGCAGAAGCAAGGAAATATATTGATAATTTTAATAATCGAAATAGTCGAAAGTGTAATCAGCCTATGAAACAAACAGGAACACTGGGCACAGATTATTATGATGGCTATGAGGTATTTTGATTATGCATTATGGAATAGAAGAAGAATTTTTAGCTAATATACTTTTGAAACCAGAACAAATGAAGAAAGTAGTAATTTCAGATTACTGTTTCTTGGATGTGACAAATAAATTTATATTTAATTTATTTAAAAGGCAATGGCAAGATTCTAATACAGTTAATATTGTTGCGTTAGCAGAAAATTATAAACACTTATTTAATGATAGATTCAAAATTGACGACATTATAACTAAGCTAGGTTTATTAATGGGAAATACATATATAGTTAACACTATTGATTATTATCAAGAAACTTTGTTTGCTAGATATATAGAACATCAGATTTTGAATTCTATCAACCAATTTCAAAAACAAAAAATATCAACAGAGGAATTACTTCAAAGTATTCATAAATACGAAGCGATGGGATTTAAAACGGATAGTGATAGATTAACAAAAGATGAAATATTTTCTATGATAAATTCTAAAAGTAAAAATTTACAATTTAGATTCAGAAAACTATCAGAACTAGCGAATATTCAAGAACACGATCTTGTTATTTTGGCAGCACGAACTGGAATCGGAAAATCAGGCTTTTGTTTAAATATTATGGAAGAATTATCAGAAAAATACAATTGTTTATATTTCAATATGGAAATGTCAGAAAAACAGGTTTATCAAAGACTTGTTGGGATTAATACTGGCGTTGCTACAAAATATCACGATAATCCAAAAACGGAGTATCAATTTGAAATGATTAAAATGGGTTGTGAAAATATTTCAAAAAAGAAAATAAAAATATTTAATCAAGTTCCAACTGTTTCAAACATTAGACATAAAGTGATGTTAGAAGCTAAAGATGAGCATACTATTGTTTTTATTGATCATGTTGGCTTAATTAAATCACTTGAAAAAGGTACAACTTATGAAAAGGTTACATCAATTGTAAAAGAATTAAGGCAGTTATCACTTGATTGCAATTGTACGATATTTCTAGTTAGTCAGTTAAGTCGTAATCAGGACCAAAAGAAAAGACCAAACATTAGCGAATTACGTGATAGTGGAGAATTAGAACAATCAGCAACAACAGTTTTATTGCTGCATGATGAAAATAGTGAAAGTAATAGATCAAAGAAAGAAATTGAAATCGAAATTATTATTGGAAAAAATAGAAATGGGCAGTTAGGAATTACAAAACTAAAATATAACAAAGAAAATCAAAGATTTGATGAATTAAAACAGCAATCTAAAGAGCCTAATTTCTGGAGGAAATAATAAAAATGGAAAAAATAAATAGTCAACAGTTCAATACATTGTTGAAATCATTAGAAAAAAATTCAATTAAGTATGAATGGATTTTAAGTATATGTAACATTGATTGTCTAATGGATATGACAGTTAGACAATACAATTTTTTACTATTAATTATCAATAAAATATTTTTATAAAAGAAAGAAGGAAAGAAAATGGAAATAACAAATGTAAATGTTATAAGAATAGAAAAAGAGGATTCAAGATTAAGAGGATTAGCGACAATTATTATTGATGATGAAATTGCGATTCATAATATTCGGATCTTTGATGGAGATAAAGGATTATTTATTGCAATGCCCTCAAGGAAAACAGAAGAAAAAAAATATATAGACATCGTCCATCCCATAACAAATGAAGCGCGAAATAAGATAAATCAAGTAATTATTGATAAATATAATGCAAAAAAGAAGGAGAAGAATGATAATGAAAATATTATTTAATTCTACTTATGAAGATTTGCTAGGTCAAATAAAGCAAGGCGATGATTCAATAAGAGATCATTTGCAAAAAGAAAAGGACTTGGAAAGAGAACTGGAAAATGAAGTTTTACAAAAGGGACAAGTTCAAAAAGAAAATGACAAGTTGATTAAAACTAATGTCAATCTATTAGAACAATGTGATTCATTAAAGTTACAAGTAGAACACTTACAAGAATCGTTAATAACTATGTCAAAAAAATTACAGTCATCATATGCCAAAAATGGAGGTTTAAAAAAGCAAAATAATAAATTATCATCGGAATTAGTAAAAATAAAGTGTATATTAGAAAGCTATAAAGATTGTCACGATAAAATACATCCGAAAAAAACAGTAAATCAGTATGATAAAAGATTGAAAGCAATTAATAAAAGGAAAAAGTAAGTTTAATTTTAAAAATAGTCATTCACCTCATATATATTATTCATTTAAATTATTTAAAACTCCTTTCTTGTATAAAAAATGATTGCGTTAAATTAAAATATTCAGCGAGTTTGTGACTATGAGTTTGGCTGTGTACTTTTTCAAAAAGGAGAGAAAAATGAAGTTTATAGTAAGAGATAAAATTAAAAAAATGTATTTATCTAACAGTTATTTTAAAAATAATAAGAATAAATTTACAGAAAATTATGAAGATGCACATAGATTTACGTCATTCGAGTTATACCTTGCTAGTAAAACGATTTTAAAAAATAAAAAACGATATATAGTGTATCTTTATGAAAATTCAATAGAAAGTATACTAAAAAAAAGAAATTAAATAAAGAGGTTGTTATGAAAAATATTAATATTGCTTATATATGCTTGATTCTAGGAATTGGAATGATAGTTATGGGAATTTACTTAGAAGTAAAAGAAATGATGAATGATCATTATTGTTATACATTACCAATTAATGAATTTTATCAAGAATCAAGATGTAAAAAGTATGTAGAAGAATTAAAGAAGAAATGAAAGGGGATGGTTGTGATTGTCTCGTTATTTTAAAGTAAATTATGGGCGAAAAACAGTAAGACCTTTTAAAGTTGAAGACGTTAAAAATATGATGATTCTAATCAAAAAGAAACGTGATAATACAGAAAACGAAGATGAAAAAAGAATGTATGATCGTGATTGGTTAATGATTAAACTCGGGTTAAACACTGCGTTTAGAATCCAAGATTTGCTGCAATTAAGAGTTAATGATCTGTTATTAAAAGGTACTATGTATGTGCGTGAAAGTAAAACAAAAAAGGAACAATATTGGGAACTAAACGATAAGCTGCATAAAGAGGTTATTGATTATATTAATAGAAATAATTTATATGAAGATGAATTTTTATTTCAATCAAGAAAGGGAACTAATAAGCCTATTTCTCGACAAAATGCATGGATACGTATTAAAGACTATGCTGATGAAGTTGGGATCAAGTATTTAATTGGCTGCCATAGTTTACGGAAATGTTTTGCTAGAACATTTTACGAAAATACACATGATTTAATTACGCTTCAGCAAATGCTCAATCATTCGAGTCCACAGATTACATTAATTTATATATGTTGGGATGATGCCGATCAACAAAAGTCCCGTAAAGAATTTTATTTATAAAAGAAAGAGGTTTTGAAAAATGAAAATAGAAGTTATAGATTTATTAAATGCAAAGTATGAAAATATATTTTTTGAAATAGTAATGTTACAAAATGAGTTTTTGTATATTAGTTAGAAAAGTAATAGTTTTCTAATAATGACTAATCGTTTATAAAATCAAGGGAAAATAGTGAATTTTATATATGAATTTCTAATTTAACAGAATTATGTCATTATGTAAAATTCGTAATAGTAAGAATTGAGGTGTCGAAATGGGAAAAATGAGGAGAAAACCGTTTAAGGTATTAACATGTTTTACCTCTGATTTAGGTGTGGATATGGTTACAATAACTGAAGTATTAGGTTATTTTAAAACTTTACAAGCGGAAGCAGTATTTATTTACTACAATAAAAATGATCGTAAGTGGTATGTAATAGATCCGTTAACAGGGTTATCTATTACTAGTGGTCGTAGTATGTATGCAGCAGAATCTCAATTTTCACTTAACATTAAAACTTTTATAGATTATAGAAATTTCTATAAATATAAAAATCATATAAAAAGATATCAAGAATTATTAAAAGAAAGTAAGGTGTAAATATGGATTTCGATAAAAATAAATTATTAAATATATATGACTCTATCGAAAATAAAAGAAAACAACGAGACGAACATATAGAAACAGTAACGAAATTAGATAAAGAAATTCAATTTGAAATATTAGAATATCGAGTTGCTAGCGTAAAAAGAGTTTTAGAGTATTTTCGTGGCTTAGATAGTGATTTCGATAAATTAGTTACTCATTGTATCAATAAATTAGAAGGAAACATTGACGGTGTTGAATTAGAGTTAAGGGAGGAAGCTTAAATGAATAATAAAGGATTTACATTAATTGAAATATTAGCGATAGTAATTATCATCGCAATAGTTATATCAATATTTTTCGGAGGTATTAGATAATGAAAAAGGGATGGCAGTTCTTGATAACGATTTTAATAATGGCTTTTCTAATGACTGGATGTGCATTTCAAAGGGATTCGGATGTAGCTTCGTATAACGTTAGTAAAGAAGCAGATTCATTTAAAACAAAAAGAAGAATAGTATTTATAAATTTAAGAAGTGATAGTTATTTATTTGAAATAGTAGGTAATTGTTCAATAGAAACAGATAATACTGATAAACAATTAGAAGTAGTTTGTAAAGTTGGAGAGGATAAATATCAAAAACACTTTTTGAGATTATCAGATGAAACTACTTATACTGTTGAACAATTAGATTATAGCGAAGTTTCAAAATATGATTATGAAATAGTATTTAAGCCGGAAAGTATTATTCCTATAAAAATCGAAACTGAAAAGGGTGATAAATAGCAATATGAATGATATCTGGAATACAATTGAAAAAACATTTACTATTCTTTTTAATATAATTGGAATTCCCTTATTGAATATAATTATTTTTATATGTTTTTTTGGAACGATCATAAGTTTTATTTACTATAGTTTGAACGACACATTGTTATTTTGCATATTAGGATTGTTAGTTCTAGAATTGAGGGATGTGATAAAAAAATGAAGTATAAAGTAATTAAGGAATATGATAGATTTTACTTATGTGAATCCAAACAGGGACATGAAGAATGTTTTTTCAAAAATGAGCATAAGCAAGATGATATGGAAGGTTTTGAAATGTGAATTATGTCATTATGTAAAATTCAAAGTATGAAAATTAGGAGGTATTATGAAAAAAAAATTATAACGATTTGTGATAATTGTGGGAAAGTTATTTTGAAAAGTGAAGATTTAATTAGAATAGATAAATATGGTTTACGAAAGTTTTTTATCGGAGGAATGTATACGAGAGTTAGTATGGACTTCTGTTCAAATAACTGTGCAATTAATAAGTTAAAAGAAAAGAGTTGGGAAAAAGAGTGAAATATAAAGTAATTAAAGAATATGAGAGATTCTATTTATGTGAATCTGAACGAGGCCATAAAGAATGTTTTTTCAAAAATGAGCATAAGCCAGATGAAAAAGGATTTATTTTTATTAAAAAAGTTGAAAATGATACAAGTAGTAAAACTATGTCCTTAGAGAGAGAAAATGTATAGTTTTATAAATTATACGATATTTGATTTTTTATATCCGAGGTATAAAATAACAAAACCAATAAGACTTATAGAACTTTTCGCTGGTTATGGTAGTCAAGCTTTAGCATTAAAATATTTAGGTGTAAAGTTTGAATACTGGAAAATATGTGAATGGGCTATTAATTCTATACAAGCATATAATGACTTGCATTTTCAAGATTATACTGATTATTCAAAAAATATTTCTGATGATGAGATTTTAGATAAATTGATTGAACTTGGTGTGAGTATAAACTACAATGATTCTGCAACAAGAGAACAACTAAAAAGACGTAATTTTAAAAAGATTTACAATAATATAAGCGCTACTAAGAATTTAACTGATATTAAAAGAGTGAAAGCTACAGATTTAAAAATAGTAGATAAAGATAAGTATGATTATATATTAACATACTCATTTCCTTGCCAGGATCTATCATTAGCTGGGAAAAGGAAAGGAATGTCTGATACTTCAACTAGAAGCGGTTTGTTGTGGGAAGTAGAAAGAATATTAAGTGAGTGTCAAGAACTAGGAGAATTGCCTCAGATACTTTTAATGGAGAATGTGCCACAAGTACATAGCCAAGATAATATTGAAGATTTTAATAAATGGCAGTTAAGATTAGAAAAACTAGGTTATAAAAACTATGTGAAAGACTTAATAGCAACAGATTATGAAATTCCACAAACAAGAAATCGATGTTTTATGATTAGCATTTTGGGAGATTATAGTTATACATTTCCACGAAATCAGCCACTAAAAATAAAACTTAAAGATTTATTAGAGGAAAATGTAAGTGAAACATATTACTTATCAGAGAAAATAATTAACCTCTTTTATAAAAATGAAAAGAAACAACAAGAAAAAGGCAATGGTTTTAAATTCGGGGTATCAGATGGAAATGTTATAGCTAAAACAATAACAACTCGAGCTTGTAGTCGTATGGACGACAATTTTATTAAAGTTAAAACTAATACACAAAAAGGTTACGAAGAAGCGTCAGAAGGCGACTGTATAGATTTTACACAGCCAAAATCTAAGACTCGTAGAGGTAGAGTTCAAAAGAATAAAGCTCAAACACTTACTACTCAGAATAGTTTGGGCGTTGTCACAATAGGCAATTACAGTCCTAGCAATTACAATGCAAGTAGAATAGTTGATAGCAAAGGTTGTTCTCCTACTGTGATGGAAAATCATGGAACAGTAACAGCAACACAAGATACAAATTTAAGAATACGTAAATTAACACCTCATGAATGCTTTCGACTTATGGGAGTAAAAGATGAGGATTTTGAAAAGATTTCTAAAAATCAAAGTAATAGCAGTCTTTATCATCTGGCTGGCGATAGTATTGTTGTAAATGTATTAATGGCTATATTTAAAGAATTTTTTGAAGAGGTGGAAGAATGCAAGAAAATAACAATATAAGACCCTTAACAGCCGAAGAAAAAGCAGAGTGGCTAGTAAACTTTTTAGAACAACAAATAGAGATGTATCAAGAAGAGCTAGAAGTTGCAAAAGTAAAATTGAAGAAAATACAGGAGGCAAAGAATGAGTAAAATAAAAATAGAAATTAAAAATAAATTGACTGGAAAAATATTATTCGAATATGAAAAAGAAAACAATACAGTAAAAGATACTATAGAAGAAGCGATAAAACAAGATGCTTACTTGGAAGGTGCTGACTTGAGAGGTACTTACTTGGGAGGTGCTGACTTGAGAGGTACTTACTTGAGAGGTGCTGACTTGAGAGGTGCTTACTTGAGAAGTGCTTACTTGGAAGGTGCTGACTTGAGAGGTGCTGACTTGGGAGGTGCTTACTTGAGAGGTGCTGACTTGGAAGATGCTGACTTGAGAAGTGCTGACTTGAGAGGTGCTGACTTATATATGTGGGATGATGATAATGTCGATATAAAAGAAATAATTGAAAATGTAGAAAATAATAGCAATATAAAAATAAAGAATTATTACATTAATAAACATATATTATCGCCAGTTACAAAAGTTTATTGGAAAAATGGTCTAATTATTGATGAATACGAGATAATCGATAAAAATGAAGAACAAAATTTAGATAAAACTGAAGAAAAGCCAAAGAAGATAGATGATTTTGTTACTGAATACACTTGTTCAAATCTAGATTTTCAAATGATTGATTATTTAGACAAAATAAAAAAAGCAGTAAATTATCTATTAGAAAAGAGTGATAGAAATGAATGAGGTTATAAAAACAAATGTTTATGTGAAAATTGTATAAAAAAATGAATTACCTATTGAAGGTAAACAATTAAGTATATTTGATTTGGAGGTGGCCAAAAATGGTATGGTTAGGAATTAGTATTATAATTTCTTCTCTATTACTAGACGCTAGTATGTGTTTAGCTGTAGAAAAATATTTTGAAGAAAAAAAGAATAGAAAGTAAAAAAGGAGGATCTAAAAATGGCTGATAATGTAGAAACAGTCAACATGGAAAAATCACAAGTCGATTTTAAGAAAATCACAAGTTACATTTTCGAGGAATTATCTAAACGAAATTTATTACGTAAAGGAACTTCGACATATCAAAATACAGAGTCGCTTTTATACAAGTATAACGACTTAAAAAAATCAATAGAGGATCGCGAAGACGAAATCGAAGAAATTAAGACTTCTGGACTACGCGCAAAATCTAAAAGTATTTTAAAAATGCCAGAAGGAAGTCATAGCAATCATGATACTATCGAAGAAAGCATAATTGAAGGCCTTATTGAAGACATCAAAAAAACACAACTTGTAATAAATCGTATAGACAGAATAATTAAGAAATTTAAGACTGATAAATACATAGATATTATTAAGCTAAAATATTTCGAAAATAAAACGCAGCAAGAAATAGCCGAAATACTTGATAAAGATACATCTACAATATGGCGAAATAACAAGAGACTTATTAACGAAATTAAGGTTTATCTATTCCCTAACGACGTTGTGAAAGAATTGACCTCTTGACAAAATGCAATAACCCACGCAATACTCACGCCATTGACATAGCAATTTTTATACTTTATAATGTGTATAATATGAAATAATTGGAAATGAGAAATCACGTCTTTTTACAGGCGTGTTTTTTTGTGTGTTGCGAGGTGGTATTATGGCTAGAGATTTCGCTAAAGAGTTCTATTGCTCTACTGCGTGGCGCAAGACAAGAGCCTATATCTTCAATAAAGAGCATGGTATCTGTCAGCGTTGCCATGGTGCTAATGGACCAGGCGAAATAGTACACCATAAGATATACCTTACACCTTCCAATATTCATAACCCAGCTATCACACTGGGAGAGGACAACCTAGAGCTATTGTGTAGAGTATGCCATGCTTTAGAACATGAGTCAGAACTGCCAACAGATAAGAGCCTTATGTTCGACGAGGAAGGTAACCTAGTAGAGAGGAGTGTTGACAATGACTATCACAGTCTATACTAACTATTTGATTATGTCTTATGATGTAGTCTTTTATGGTACTACTACAGAGCTAGCTAAAGCCCTGGACGAAGGACCTGTACTACTAAGCATTAAAGGCGGAGGAGAAGTGTTAATAAATTCTGTCAACGCTGCTTTAATAGAAATAAAAGACTCCCCCTAGCTTAAAAAATATTTGCTTCACAGTGAACCGCGCTTGAGTCCTTTCTCGAACCGCTTCGGTCGTGTGAGGGGGGTGTAGTCAAAGGTGGTGGAAAAATGGAAAATGAAGACGTTAATTCTAAAGAATTAAAAGAAGTACCAGACTATAACAAAGAGTTAAAAAAACTAAACAAAATCTTTAAAAATATCTCAAAAGATAAAAAAGATTTGGTACAAAAACTTATAAAAAGTGCTGCTTTTATGACAGTAGAATTGACTAAGCTGGAAAATTATATAAGCATACATGGAGTATCTGAGACATACCAAAACGGAGAAAATCAAAGTGGGAAAAAAATGTCTACAGAAGCCAGTGCTTATAACACTATGATTAAAAATTATACGTCGATCATAAAGCAGTTATGCGAACTATTGCCAGAAGGTTTACCAAATACAAAGGAAGGTAACGCTTTAATGAACTTTGCTACAAAAACTAAAGGGCGATAGTTAATGAATTATATTCGAGAGTATAGTTCAAAAATACAGTCTGGCGAAATTAAAACAAGTCACAGAGTTAAAGCTGTTTATGCTCGATTAGTTAAAGAAATGGACGACGAAAAATCGTCTTTTTATTTTGACGAAATGGCTGCTATGAGACCGATAGAATTTACTGAGACTTTTTGTAAACAGTCTCAGGGAGAACTTGGAGCAGATCTAAAATTAGAGCTATTCCAAAAAGCTTATATACAAGCTTTATTCGGTTTCTTAGAAAAAGATACAGGGTATCGTAGATTTAACGAAACCATGTTTTTAGTTGGCCGTAAAAATGGTAAGACTACACTTTTATCTTCTATAGCGCTTTATATGTTAATTGCTGACTATGAAGGAGCAGCAGAAATATACTCAGTAGCGACAAAGAAAGATCAAGCTAAGAAATGTTTAACAGAAGCTGTAAACATGGTTAAGCAGAGCCCAGAGTTAAGAGCTGTTTTAAAGAAACGAAGAAACGATCTATACTTTAGTGCTACTTCTTCTATTTTCGAAGCTTTAGCCTCTGACTCCAATACGTTAGACGGTCTTAATAGCCACGCGGTTATCATA
The DNA here is from genome assembly GCA_910583685.1 of uncultured Bacilli bacterium. GTDB lineage: Bacteria > Bacillota_I > Bacilli_A > RF39 > UBA660 > MGBC119817. The sequence continues at coordinate 23,135 of CAJTXY010000004.1, read as the reverse complement.
GACGAACTACACGCGATAAAAGATCGTAATTTATACGAAGTTATGAAACAGTCTATGTCAGCACGTCGTCAACCACTACTTGTAATGATTACTACGGCTGGTACAGTACGCGAGTGTATCTTCGACGATAAATACGATTATGCTTGTAGAATAGCCGACGGAGAAGTAACGGACGATCATTTTTTACCTGTTCTTTATGAATTAGATAGTCGTAACGAGTGGACGGATCCGTCATGTTGGGTAAAAGCTAACCCAGGTCTTGGAACAATAAAAAGTTACAATACCTTATCTCGTTTTGTCGAGACTGCTAAAAATGATCCAAAAGAATTACCAGGAGTTTTATGTAAAGATTTCAATGTTCGTGAAAATGATAGTAATGCTTGGTTAAGCTTTACTGAAATAAACAATACTGAAACCTTTACTATTGAAGAATTAGAAAACACTTACGCTATAGGTGGTTGCGACTTATCAGCTACAACCGATTTGACGTGTGCTTCACTACTTATTAGAAAACCTAATGACGAGAAAGTATATGTTTTACAACATTATTTTTTACCGCAAGTTAAAATTGATAAGTTAGACGAGAAGAACACGCAAGAAGCGCCATACAAGATATGGAGAGATAAAGGTTTACTTACTGTATGCGAAGGTAACCGAGTCAACTATTCACAAGTTACAGAGTGGTTTCTTCAAATGCAGGAGGAGTATAAGATAGATCCTATCTATGTTGGTTATGACCGTGCGCTTGCTGGTTATTGGGTGGATGAAATGAAATCAAACGGCTTTCAAATGGAAGCTGTAGCACAGGGGCCATTTACTTGGTCGCAACCTATGCGAGAAATGGGCGCAGCCTTAGCAGATAAGAAAGTTAATTATAATAATAACCCTATCTTAAAATGGTGTCTTTCTAATACTGCTGTTAAAAAATCTGGTTTAAATAATATTCAACCAGTAAAAATAAATGAACGTCGTAGAATTGACGGAGCCGTGTCTTTACTTAATGCTTGGGTTTTATACGTTAAGTATTATGAAGACTTTATGTATAATGTGGGGTGATTAAATGAAACAAAGAGGCTTATTTCATACGATATTTGGTAATAAAGAAAAACCAAGTCAAAATAACGCTACCGACTTTAATATGTATAGTTTGTTGAACTCGTTTAACTCAACCTACTATCAAAATACAGGTAACGCGTGGGACATGAATGAGGTTAGAAGTGCTGTAGACGCTCTATGTAGAAATTTCGCTAAGTTAAAAGCTAAACACGTTAGGACTGGAAAAACAGGTATTTCTAAAATTGAGAGATTACTTAATTATAAACCTAACTCACAAATGGAAGCTTATAGTCTTTATTATAAGATATGTGCAAATTTAAAATTAACGAATAATGCTTTTATTTACCCAGAATATTCTACGAGCGGCGAATTAGTCGCTGTCTGGCCGCTTATGTCTAATAGAATTGATCTTTTAGAAAAAAAGGGTCAATTATATTTAAAATTTATATTTAATACTGGGAAAGTTAAATGCGTTCCCTATGAAGATGTTATACACATGAGAGGTCATTTCTTCGATCATGATATTTTTGGAAGTAAAAATACTGCCTTACGTCCAGCTTTAGAAATGGCGTCTACGATAAATCAGGGTGTTTCTAATGCTGCTAAACTTATCAACAGTATTAGAGGTATCTTATCGACTAAAGTATCGTCAAAAGACGAAGACTTAACAAAAGCTAGAGATAAATTCGTACAAAACAATTTTCAAATGTCTAGTAATGGTAGCGGAATAATTGTTACAGATACCAAAATGGACTATACGCCTATCAATGAAAAAGCGAGTCCATTATCTAAGGACCAATTAGAGTATACAAAAAATGCTATATATGACTATTTCGGAGTTAATGAGGCGATCGTACAAAATAAATTTAAAGAAGACGAATGGACGGCTTTCTATGAAGGTGCTATTGAGCCTATCGCTATACAAATGTCTCAATGCTTTACTAATTGTTTATTTACTGATACTGAGCGAAGTTATGGTAATGAGATTATGTTTGAAGCTAACAGACTACAATATGCTTCTAATACTACAAAAGTAAGTGTTGTAAAAGAATTAGCGCCTATTGCTGTTCTAATGATAGACGATGTTAGAGAAATATTTAATCTTGCTCCTCTACCTAATGGCGAAGGTCAAAAGGTATTACAGTCATTAAATTACATCAACGCTAATATTGCTGACTCTTACCAGTCAAATGGAAACACTCCTCCTCCATCAAAAGAGGACGAGAAAGATCCGCCAGAGGAAGATCCACAAGAAGAAAATACAGACGAAAGCCAAGATAACGAAGGAGGTGTTGATAATGGCGACAAACAGCAATAATCAAAGTCAAGAAACTAAAGATATTAAAGTTGTAAAACTTAATAACTTTATTAGTTATGAACTTCTAATGAAAATGAAAGAAAAAGAGCCTAATACTAAGTTTATTTTGCCTAATGGAAAGGAGGCTGTTTTAAATGACAAAAAACAACCTAATAAATAAAACTGATCGAGAGTTTAGAGCGTTTTGCTCTTTTGAGTTAAAAGAGCTTCGCAGCGAAGAAGGCGAAAGACAAGACTACGTCCATGGTGTACCTGTGGTGTTTAATACTCCCACTTGTCTTTTTGAGTACGAAGGTGTTAAGTTCTACGAGCAGATAGATAGACACGCTTTCGATAATTGCGATATGTCTGATGTTATATTCAATTACAACCACGGCGGACGTGTTGCTGCTAGAATTAGAAATAACACTCTAAAACTAGCTATAAATGACGTCGGTATGGAAATGGACGCATTTTTAGGGGGTACTCAATTTGGTAGAGACCTTTTGGAAGATATAAGAGGTGGCTACATAGATAAAATGAGTTTTGCTTTTGTAGTAGCTGATGACGGCGAAGAATACGACCAAGCTACACATACAAGAACAATAACTCGAATTAAGAAGCTATACGACGTATCGGCCGTTGATATACCAGCTTACGATACAACAAGTATCTCAGCTAGGGATTTCTTCTCGGAGGAGTACGAGAAAGAAAAAAGAGCTTTGGAGCAAGCTAAACTACGTGAGATATGTATAGCAAAAAGTAAAATCTAAATTGTTCGAATAGGAGGAAATGAAAATGAACGAAAAAAGATTAAATGAAATTAAAACTAGAAAAGCTGAAATAAAAGCTGATTTGGAAGATACAACAAAAGATATTGACTTAGACGCCACTAACAAAGAGTTAGACGCATTAAATGCGGAAGAAGAAAAACTACAAAAAAGAGCTGAAATGGCTAAAAATTTAGAAACTGGAGAAGTCGATCCAGATACTGTAGAGACTGTTCCAGGTGCTGACGACGAGGAAGAAGAAGGAGGAAAAGAAGATATGAAAGAAGAAAAAAGAACTTCTAAAATGTCAAAAGAAGTCAGATCATTTTTAAGATACATGATGACTGGAGGTAAAGAAACAAGAGGCGTTACTTTAGCTAACGGTCAAGCTGTTGTTCCAGAAGAATTAGACAACGAGATTATTACAGAAATGCGCGAAGTATCAGACGTAATGAACTTTATTAACTTAAAAAATGTTAGAGGAAATTTAAGTGTTGGTAACTTATCAGCTATTGAAGCTAACAAAGACGCTGACGGAGATACAATCCAAGCTAACGGCGGTGTTACAGGAGACATCACTTTCGGATCTTACAGAACAAGTGCTAAGATCGAGTTGGGTGTTGGTCTTGACGCTGAAAGCTTAGAAGCATTTAAGGAAATCGTTGTTTCTGAATTAGCTCTTGCTTTAGCTCTTAAATTAGAAGCTGAGGTTATGACTGGTACAGGCAAGAACGAAGCAGAAGGCTTATTCGCCGCTGAATTACCAACAGCTCAAAAAATGAGTGTTACTGCTGCTAACTTCGGTCATACTGCTTTAGCTACATTAAAAGGTAAGATCCGTCGTGCTTATGGTAAACGTGCTAGTTATGTAGTTAATACTGAAACTTTCCACGAGTTAATCGAAGGTATGGTAGGAGCAGACGGACACCCTATCTACAATGAAAATACAGAATTACTATTAAAGAAACCTGTTATTATCTCCGACGAAGCACCAAAAGGAAAAATCTTATTTGGTTATGGTAAGAGATATTGGTATAACTACAATATAGCTCCACAAGTTGCTAGTTCAGAACACGAAAGATTTAGCGACGGTATGATCGTACATAGAGCTTTAGCTTTCGGAGACGGTCATGTAATGGACTCTAAAGCTTTCGCTATGTTAGAAATCACAGCTGCTTCTACTGCTTCAACAAAATAAGAAAAATTAAATTATAAGGAGTGATATTATGGACGACAAAAAAGAAATTAGTAAGGAATTTTTAGATAAAGCTAAAGGTTTCTTGCGTATAACGACTAATGATACAGTTATAGAGACTGAAATTACAACTCTTATTAAAGCTTGTCAAAGAGATTTAATAAGAAACGGTATTACTCCTAAGTTAGCTTATGATTTAAAGGACAGTCTAATAGAAATGGCTGTCCTTTTATATCTTAAGGCTGAGTTTGGGTTAGATAATAAAAATTATGACAAGTTTAGATCTTCTTATGAAGAATTGAGAACAGAATTATCTTTAACAGACGATTACGTTACCGAAAAGAAGGTGTCGTAAATGTGGAGCGAAGTTTTATATTTATTAGAAGAAGTAGAAACTTTTGATAAACTTAATCGACCTCACACTTCTTTTAAAGAAAATAAAGTATATGCTAATAAGAAGTCAGTAAAAAGAACTGAATTTTATCAGGCGCAAGCCGCAGGCTTTAAACCAGAAAAATGTTTTGAAATAAAGACTATAGAATTTGACGAAGATAGATATACTCACGCTAAATACAACGACGTAATATATAAGATATTACGCTCTTATGAAGTAGATAGCGAGACAACAGAAATTACGTTGACAGGACTTTCTAATACCCATGAGTAATAATGATATTAAGTTTATAGATACATCTAAAGAAGTTAAAAACACTATGGTAAAACTTTCAAAGTCTGCTCTACGTGCTTCTGCTAAAGTAGCTGGTAAAGCTATTAGAGAAAATACACAAAAATATACTGGTAAGCTTTCTAAACAAGTTGGCTATTGGGCGAGAATAAATCGAGACACAGGACAACCAGAATTACAGATTGGTTATTACTCTAAAGGACAAGCTAAGAAAAAAGGTAAATCTCCGTCTCACGCTAATCCAGCGTGGAGCGAGTTCGGAGTTAACCCCCATATAATAAGCATAAAAAAAGCTAATACTTTAAGTAATGGTAAGATCAATTTTGGTAAATCTGTTAGCCACCCTGGCCTTAGAGGTCAAAGTATATTACGAAATAGTGTTTTCAATAATATAGACGCGATTAAAGACGCACAAAAAGAATTTTTATCAGCATTAAATAAAACGATAGAAGCCGCTGGAGGTAAAGTCGTAGAAAGTGAGGAGATAGAAGATGCCTAATTCAAAAGAGGTTTTTATAGCTATTCAAGAATACGTTAATTCTAAAGATGTTATAAAACTTTATTATGAAGAAGCTAGCAAAAAAGCTACTTTCCCCTATGGTGTAATAACGGATCCTGTTGAGACAAGTTTAAGATATGGTAATTTAGTTTATTTTGATATAAATATATGGTCCAAAGAGCCTACTACAGGCGACGACTTGGAAGATATAGTCAGAAAGCTAATTAACTTATTAGATAGTAAGCTATTTTCTAAACAAAGAGCCGTAGTATATTTCGAAACACAAAAGCCAGTATCTGATCCAGAATTTGAACTCATAAAAAAACAAGTAACATTTAGTATTAAAGTATTTTAAAGGAGGGAAAACTAATGTTAAGAGTATTTACTGAAAATGACGTCAAGAAAATTCAAATAGACGAAGGTATTGTCGTTTTTAACTTAGGTCAAGAAAACGAGATGATCGTAGGACCTACTCGTGGTGGTGCTGAAATGACTATAACTCCAGAAATTAGAGACATTGAGTTTGACGGTCGCCGTGGTAAAACTGCTGGTATGCAAGTTATCGACGGAGAGGACGCAACTATTAAAGTTGTTTCTCTATGTTGTAGTCAAGAACTATTACAGAAAGGTTTACCTAACTCTGTAATGGATCCTACTACTAAAGTAATTACACAAGGAAACTTCGGTGTAATTAGTAAAGAAAAATATCTTAAAACTATCGACATCATTACACAAATGTTAGACGGTACTTATAAGATATTAACATTTAATTATGGCTTACACGAAGGAGCGTTTACTTATAAAGCAGCTCCTAAAGCTGAAAACGAACATAATCTTGAAATTATACCTCATTATACTATTGACGATAGTAGTAAGTTATATGCTATTAAAGATAGCGAAACCTGCCCTATTACAGTAGGTCAAACTGGAGAATAAAAAATAAATTTATTCTCCTTTTTGTTTTCTATTTGAGCGATAACAAAAGGGAGAATAATAGAAAGAAGGAAATTATGAAAACAGAATATTTACTAATGTTAAGTGAAATCTTAGATAAAATGGAAATCACAGAAGAACTAAAATCTTTAGAAGTAAACACTGGCGACAAAAAGAAAGATCAAGAAGAACTAGGAAAGCAACTTATAGCTTTATTAGTTACACGTATTTATAAATGTAAAACAGAAGTTTATAAGTTTATTGCTACTTATAAAGGTTATTACCCAGAAGAATTAGAATTTAATAGCGAAGATACAGAAGAAATAAAGAAAGACAAAACTAATAAATATGAACTTGCTTGTAAAGAAGCTATTAAAAAAGCTAAAAATGAAGATGTAATCGCTATTTTAAAAGAAGTATCTAAACTTCCTGGTTTATCTGATTTTTTATCTATAGCGTAAGTATCGGTACTGCGGAGGTCTTACGAATATTATATAAGCATTATGGCAGCTTAGACTGGTTTGAAGGAAAGCCGTCTTTTTTGTTAGGTCAATGTTTAGATAATGCGGTTAAAAAAGAGACCGAATTACCTAAGCTTATTAACGAAATTGTTAAAAAGCTATCTAATAAAAGCTCTTTTGTTCCACAGTTAGAACATAAACCTAAAAAGAAAATGCGAAGCGCAGAAGAAATTATGAAAGATTACGGTTTAGGAGGTGTTAAACTTGGCTAGTATATTTAGTTTATATGGATCTATATTTATTGATAATGAAAAAGCTAATAAGGCTTTAGACGGTACTACTAAAAAAGGCGAAAGTTTCGCTTCTAAACTTGGAGGTGTCTTTTCTAAAGTAGGAAAAGGTGCTCTTGTTTTAGGCGGAACTCTTGCTACTGTTGCTACTGCTATAGGTGGTTTAGCGATTAATTCTCAAAAGAATATGGATCAAGCTATGAACTCGTTTATAGCACAAACAGGAATTGCTAAAAATGAGTCTGTGGAGTGGAAAAAAGCTCTCGAAGATATATACAAAGGTAATTATGGCGAAAGCTTCGAAGATATAGCCAACTCTATGGCTTTAGCTTCACAAGAATTATACGAGTTTGATCCTTCACAAATAAAAGCTGTAACAGAGAACGCTTTAGCTCTGCGTGATACTTTCGGTGTCGAAGTTAATGAGTCTATTCGAGCCTCTAAGGCTTTGATTACTCAATTTGGAATATCAGCAGCCGAGGCTTATAACTTAATGGCTCAGGGCGTGCAGAACGGCCTCGACTTCTCAGGCGAGCTAGTAGATAATATTAACGAATATTCTGTACAATTTGGAAAGTTAGGCTTATCAGCGGAAGATATGTTTAATATCTTTCAAAGTGGCTCTGACGCTGGAGCTTGGAATTTAGACAAGATTGGCGATGCTGTTAAGGAGTTTTCTATTAGAGCAATAGACGGCTCTAATACTACTATTGAAGGTTTTACAAAGTTAGGTCTTAACTCAGACGAAATGGCTAAAAAGTTCGCAGCTGGAGGAGATACTGCTAAGAAAGCCTTTTATGAAACTATTGACGCTATTAAAGCTATGGACGATCCAGTACAACAGTCTATTGTAGGTGTTGACTTATTCGGTACTATGTGGGAAGATCTAGGACCAGAAGTCGTTACACAGTTAGGATCTATAAGAGATATGTACGACGGAACAGCTGACTCTATTAATAAAATTAAAGAGGTAAAATATGACGATATAGGTAGTATGTTCGAGGGCTTAAAGCGTAATGTAGAAATGCTCTTACTTCCTTTAGGTAATGCCCTAATGCCTCTTATTCTTTCTATTATGAATTTGGTCTTAAATAATATGCCTTTAATCGAGGGTTTGATTAACCAATTAACCCCAGTTATTACCCAATTATTTACAGCTCTTATTCCACCAATACAGACTTTTATAGAGACGGCTTTACCAATGATCGCAACTCTGACGGAGCAACTTCTACCTATATTTATAAGTTTACTTACGACTTTGTTACCTCCGATTATGGAAATCGTACAAGCGCTGCTCCCAGTTTTTGTAGAATTGATACAGATGTTACTTCCACCTATACTACAGATTGTAGAAATGATCCTACCTTTATTACTTAGTTTGATACAACCACTTTTACCTTTATTACAACCTATCTTATCTCTATTACAACCATTTATCGACTTATTGATGTTAATTTTACAGCCATTGACTCAATTACTTAATGTAATTTTACCGCCTTTGATGTCATTACTAAACATTATTATACAGACTATTATACCTATGCTTTCGTCTCAGTTTACGTATGCAGCTAATATTATAGGTAGCGTCTTCGGAAATGCCCTAAGCTATATTACCTCACAAGTTCAAGTTGTTAAAAATATTTTTATGAGTATAATCGACTTTATAAAAAATGTCTTTACTGGGAATTGGCGAGGTGCTTGGGAAAATGTCAAAAATATTTTTAGTAATATTATTTCTGGAATTTCAAATATCTTTAAATTTCCGATTAACCTTATCATTGACGGTATGAACGCATTTATTAAGGGACTTAATAAATTGAAGATCCCAGACTGGGTACCTGGCGTCGGAGGAAAAGGTTTAAATATTCCACTACTTAAAAAGCTACGTGTTGGTATGGAATATGTGCCATACGACGATATGCCAGCCTTACTACATAAGGGCGAACGTGTATTAACTGCTGACGAAGCTAAAGAATATCAAGAAATAACATCAGCCGTTACTAATAACGAAACTACTAATAATTGGAACATAACAATTAACTCAACAGAGCCTTTGTCTCCAGCAGAAACAGCTCGACAAACTCGTAAAGCTATTCAAGAGTTAAATCTAGTACATGGAAAGGCGTGATTATATGGAAAGAACTTTAATATATAAAAATCATAAAGGCGATATGATTACTTTTACATATAAACCGCCTTTTCTTCTAGGTATCTGCGACGGCTTTCACGAAGTTGTTGGAACTGTAAATACTATCAGTTCAGCCTATGGCGTTGGTACAAAATGGAACGGTACAAGTATTGGAGAGCGAGAGCTTACAATAAAAGGAACTATTACAGAAAACGTACAAGAAAATAGACTATTATTATTCGATATGTTTCCTAGAAATAGCGAAGGTACTCTTTATTACTATGAAGGTAATATCGAAAGAAAAATCACTTGTGTAGTTGAAAAAGTAATAATACCAGAAAAAGGAACATATACAAGAGATTTTTCTATTTCTCTCGTTTGTCCTAACCCTCGTTTTTCAGCTTTAGCTGCTACAATATTATCTATGGCTACATGGACGCCAGCGTTTAAGTTTGCGTTAAAGATCCCACAAAGTACAGGTATTAAGTTTGGAACTAAAAATACTACTTCTATGGGAACAACACAAAATACTACTGAAATTGATTATGGTATGACAATAACTTTTAAAGCAAATGATATAGTCGTTAACCCATATTTATTTAATGTAAATACACGAGAGATAATACATATAGAAAAGACAATGTCTGTAGGAGACAAAATCGTTATAACTACTCATATTGATAATAAAAATGTAATGTTTATAAATGCTTTAACTAGTGAAGAAGAAAACATCAATTATTTAATGATGTATGGTAGCAAATATTTACAGATACCTAGCGGAACTAATACGTTTAGATCTGGAGCTGATAGTGGCGAGGAAAATTTAGAAACTACTATTGAATTTTTACCAGAATATGAGGCGGTATAATGAAAGCTATATTTTTAAATGTGTATGATCGTGATTTAAACTTTTTAGGAGTTATAGACAGCTATAGCTCTTTACGTTGGCGTCGTAAATACTTCGAGGCTGGCGAGTTTGAGTTAAATATAAACCCTACAGCTAATAATTATAGACTCTTAAAGGCTGATAACATTATTGTTAGAAGTGATTTAAAAGAAAATGATGAGTTTGGTATTATTGACTCCTGGAAGTTTAAAGAAGATAAGGAAAAAGTTACTATTACTGTATATGGTAGGTTTGGTTTATTTTTATTAAATAGAAGGATCATAAAAAATCGTATCAATTATAGAGGAACGTATATCGGGGGTTTTAGGAAATTACTTACTTCTATGCGTCCTTTTAAGAAACTAGATATTACAGATAGTGATATTGTTAGTGGTAAAGTTGATTTTCAATGTACTTATAAAAATATATATACATATCACGAGAAGTTATCTAAAGCGTCTAATATCGGTGGTAAGATTGTTTTAGACTTAGAGAATAAACGTTATAAATATGTTAATTATGTTGGAAAAGATAGAACAGAAGATCAAAAAATAAATACTAGGTATGAATTTAGCGAAGATAAATCAAACTTAGATACTACAGAACACACTTATAGCAGAAAAAACATGATTACTGATGTATTAGTCGGTGGAACTGGCGAAGATACAAACAGAATTATGAGGACTGTTTCTAATGTTACAGCAGATACCCACGACTTCGATATTAGAGAGGCTTTTGTAGACGCTAAAAACGAAAGTAACAAAGATCTATCAGCAGCTGAATATAACGCTATCTTGGACGATTTAGGAAAAGAAAAGTTAACAGATCCTACAGAAACTTTCGAAGCTACAGTACACTCTACCGATTATAGAAAATATTGGGACTTGGGCGATATTGTAAATATAAAAAAAGAAAGCTGGAGTATGATTAAGAAACAACGAATAACCGAAGTTGAAGAAGTTATCGAAAAAGGTAAACATAATGTAATACCTACTTATGGTAATCCTATAGCAGAAACTTTTAATAATGATTAAGGAGGGAAATAAGAGTTATGGAAAAATTTAGTTTTTTTAATGACATAGACGACGACAGAGTCTATTTTGCGGAAGACTTCGCTAGACATCTGGCGAAGTATTTTACTAATGGTATCTTTAATAATGAGTTACAAGTTATAGCCAATAATGATATGACAATAACTATTAAAGAAGGCGACGCCAATATTGAAGGTTACCGTTATACAAATACTGGAGATCTAAATAAAACAATAGATACAGCAGACGGAGCTTTAAAACGTATTGATAATGTTGTTATAAGATTAGATTTAACGAACAGGTTAATATCAGCTCAAATAATCAAAGGAACATTTAGCGATAACCCGACCGCGCCTAATTTAGTAAGAAATTCTACAATCTATGATTTAAGAATAGCAAAAATTAATATTCCAGCAGGTACAACAAAAATCACTCAAGATTTAATAGTTGATACAAGATTAAATTCTTACGATTGCGGTAATGTAGTTTCAACAGTCCAACATATAGATACTACTGATATATTCTTACAGTATGAGACTATGTTTAGTATATGGTTTGAAAGTATTAAAAATTCTTTGTCTGAAGACGCAGCTGGCAATTTGAAGTTGGAACTTGATATTTTGAAATCAAAAACGGTCTATTTAGGAACGTGTACAGACGAAGAATTACAACAAGCGATAATGAATTCTAATTAAAAGGAGGAAAAATAAAATGAAAAAATTAACTGAATGTAAAATCGGGGGGGGGCAGTTTTATCAACTAGCTTCCTTGAAAGGAGGGAGAGGCTAAAATATAAATCTCTCTCTTCTTTTTCCGAGGTGTATTATGAATAATATATTGAAAGATGTTTTGGGAAATATTCTCAATCCTCATATTCCAAGATACGATTATAAAGTTGGAGACTTATTTCTTACAACTAATACAGAAAATCCAAGTCAAAGATTTGGTGGAACTTGGCAATTAATTGCGAAAGGAAAAACGTTAGTTGGAGTAGATTCGGATGATGCCGACTTTTCAACCGCTGAAAAAACAGGTGGAGAAAAGGCTCATAAATTAACAAAACAAGAGTTGCCTAATTACAATATTGCTTCATTGGGAGTTGCTTGGGCCGGTGGGCATTCTGGAAATGTTGCACAAGCTAATAGTCAAAATCAATATTGTCAAAATGCTTGGTTAGGAGAAAAAGCAATTAACTTAAATGGAGGAAATGAGGCACACAACAATATGCCTCCATATTTCACTTGTTTCATTTGGCAAAAAGTATCAAATTAATATTCATAATACTAGTTGAAAAACTAAAAATATGAGTAATATAGTTTTGAAAAATAATAATGGAGAAATCATTAATACAAAAATACCAAGATATGAAAAAGCAAAAAAAAGTACAGATAAAAACGGTTGGATTATATATGAATATACGACACACAAAGAATATATCAAGAAACTATCATATGTATCGAATTTTAGTGCCAACTTTTGGGGCCTTAACACTGGTGTTACTGAACTCCCAGAGGGAATGTTAGAGTTAGGTGACAATATTTTAACAACTTCTTGCGTAACCTCTGACGGTGTAATTATGGTTTGCGCAGGATATTGTTCTAAACGTAAAAAATTACAATTAAATTTTCATAATAGGTCTAGTGTAGATATTAATAATGTAACCGTAAGTGCAGAATTTAAAATTACACAATATAAGTAGTATAGTATGAAAAGATAGAGAGAGGCATATCTAAGCCACAATTATGACTAATGTTTTAAAAGATTTAAATGGAAATATTTTAAATCCAAAAATTCCAAGATATGAAGATATAATTAAAATTCAAGAATTTTCACAATCCATTACCATTAATGGTAATGGAAATACTTGGGTTACAATGGGGAAACTTACGATTCCAAATGGTTATATCTTTCTTGGTATAACTACTGTAGGAAATGGAATTGGAGATCAATGGCAAGTAACATATTCTAAGTATGGCGAAAACATAGTTGCATATATTAAAAGTTATTATAATGAACAAATAGCGTCAACATTAAAATGTACAGCATTATTTTTGAAAATAGGGAAGTAACAGGAATAGATAATACAATTATTAATATAGGAACATTAGATAAGAGGTATGTATTCTCCAAAAGTGAATATTTATTTTACTTGTGTTGATGATAATTGTAATCCAAATTCTTAGACGATAAAAGGAGGAAAAATGGAACAATTTACAAAGATTGTAGAAGATTTAGGAATATATGCAGCTTTAATGTTAGTGGTTCTTTACTTAGGTTTCAAATATATTCCTAAATATCTAGATGTAAAAATAAAAAGAATAGAAGAAAAAGACTATATGTTAGATTCATTTAAGGCAGTTGTAGAGAATAACTCGCAAGTGATCAGTAACAACTCTGAAGTTATAAAATTTAATTCTTCTACAATTAAGAACTATACAGATAACTCATACAAGTTAGAAAAACATTTTAGTGAGTTAGCGAACGAAGTTCGAGAATCTAACAAGTTAATACAGAATGTATCTGCTAATATCGAAATTTTGAAAGAAAGGAAATAGAAAATGAAAAATAAAACTTATGATATTTTAAAAGAAGCTGCATTAACGGTATTACCTGCCATTGCAGCTTTTATGGTTACTTTAGGGAATATCTGGGGTATACCATATGCGACAGAAATTAGTGCAACTATAATGGCTCTCGATACATTTTTAGGAGCCGTGTTACATGTTAGTAATAAAAATTATAATAAGAATTTGTTAAAGGAGAGTAGATAAAATGTATAAAGGTCAAAAATCAGTTCGCGGAGGAATAGAAGATATTCTTATTCCAATGGAGAATTTTCGATGCACGCAAGGGGATTTCGAGGGGAATCATCCATATTATGCTTGTGACCTTGCTGGCAAAGACGGAGGTAGAGACGTAGCATACTTTCCGTTCACTGCAATTTGCAAAGCAACAAATCCAAGTGATGGGAATGCAGTATGGTATCAGTCTAAAAATAAAGTACGTTTTGCAGATGGTACTATTGATTACTGTACGATTATGATATTACACGATAATGATTTGAATGGAGTAGTTGTGGGTCGTGAATACTCACAGGGTAGTCAAATGGCCGTTGAGGGCAATAAGATGGGTACAAGCTATGGCAGAATAGGTAATCACTTGCATATGGAATTCGCAAAAGGTCCATTCACACGGAAGTATGCTAAAAATAATAAAGGTTATTATCTTCCAAACGGGCAACCAATTGAAAAATGTTGCTTTGCAGATAATACCAAATTCCTAACATCAGGAAATTGGGCCTGGAAGTATTTGAAAGATGTACCTGTAAATGAAAGTTCATTATATGTATGTAACTACAATATGAAGGTAAGAAGCGGAGCAGGAACTAATTTTGCTCCTAAGAAAGTATCACAACTTTCAGAAAATGGGAAAAAGAATGCAACTAGTACAAATGAGAATGATGAAGCTGTTTATAAACAGGGGACCGTATTTACAGCAAAACGAATCATAAACAACGAAGATGATTCTATTTGGGCAGAAAGTCCATCTGGCTATATCTGTATTAAAGATAATAATCAAGTATATTGTACAAAGAAATAAGACTTAGAGTTTAGGCTCTAGGTCTTTTTTTTTGTTAGTGAATAAAAAACTAAAAAGTATTAATTTTATATTTTAAGCATCTATTATTGTTGAAATGATGAAATTACTATAGTAAAATGTTGATTTCATTATTGTAGGGTAATCAAATATGTTTGATTGACGATTTGCAGCATTTCTTTTTTTGTGCCATAATATCGCTCGAAAGGGGGATATGTATGTACAAAACCTATGTTTTAAATGAAGAAGAAACAAAAAAATTTTCACATCAAATTGAGTTAAAGTGTGATAAAGTTATTTTATCAAAAGAAAAAGATAGTTATTATGCTACTATTTTTTCGAACATAGACACAACATTGAAAATTAGTGAAAAAATGGCATTAGAATTTATAAAATAAAAATTCAATAATTTGTTAGAAAAATTATATCTGTATTAAAGATAAAATTGAGGACTTATTGAGGACTTAATATTTTAAAATACTTTATTTTCTTTCATTGATTTTTAACTAATTATATTGAAAAATAAGCATTTTTGATTTGGTTTATTTAGAAATAAATAATATATTTAATTCCTGTTACCCGCACCATTGACGAATCTGCTCGAACTTTTATAGTTTTGAGCTTAATGATAAATATCAATTCTAGAAAATGGAATTGATTTTTTATTTTGTAAGAAAGTGAGGGGATTCTTAAAATGGTAACAATAAAGAATGAAAAAATCGAAATGGAAGAAGCACTAAAAAATAAGATAGAGTTTATTTGCAGTTTTTGTAATACTACACCTATTATTTATAATGGAGGTATAAAGATGATAGAACACACAAATTTGCAATATGTAGAACCCCATAGAATTATTATTAAAGGTATTACATTTCTGGTATTTAATTATGAAAATGTTGTAGAACCACTTGTATCAAAAGAATTATGGAAACAATGCCAAGTACAAAAGAGAAAGAACTCTAGAAATTATAAACAAGATAAAGAGTATATTTAACGAAAAAATGATAACAATTGTTAAAATAGTATAAAAGTATGATAAAATAATAAGTAATTACAAGGGAGGTCAATTATGAATGTAAATGACATTTTATCATCAATGACGGAGGAGCAAATAAAAAATTATAAAGATAATTCAATTGAAATGCAAACATTTGCAGGACAAAGTCTAGATGATATTGTTATAAAATTGGAACAATTAAGAAGACAGGGAAAACTAAACTATTATGCAAATTGGAATGGTATTAAGTTATATTCATTAGATGTAACTATGGATAGTGCTTTTAAAAAATGTTTAAATTGTTCTAGAAAAACATATCTTAAAAGAGAAAAAAGACGGTTTGAAGATGCTGAAGAAAATATTAAAAAATGGGAAAAAGAGGCACAAGAAAAATTGCCAACTTGGATAGAAGAAGGAAAAAAATATATTCATCCTGAAAAATTTGAAATTTGGAAAAAAACTTGTATTGCTTCAGCAAATGGCGATTATAGTGGATTAGAAAAAACGAGGTCCTGCTTTATATAATTTTATGAATAAAAATGTAATGTCAAAAATAGATAAAAAATATGTTTCTAAAATAAAAGAACTTAATAAAAAACTAAATATGGGTTATAAATATGCAGAAGCAATGGAAGAGTTAAAAGATCATAAAATTATGGACATTTCAATATCTTTGGATTTAACAAATGATGATGAATATACTAAATATAAAGAAGATTATTACAGAGGAACTATTTTAATTAATGAGGATTTAACATTTGAAGGTGTTATAAACGATGAAAAATATATAACTGGTAAAATGTTAGGCAATGAAGGAATAACATTTGCTGATTTTTGCAATCATACAAAGGCATCTCATTATTGTGGAATTAGGCAAAACGATAAATTAATTGGAAGACATAAGATTTATTCTGTTTCTAGTGGTGTTACTGATAAAGGTGGTGTCGTTATAAAATTAGCAGATTCAACAAAAGATTTTGCTGATGAAATTGATTTAGAAACTGAAATAAAACAATTAAAAAAATATTTTGATGATGATGTTAAAGATATGTGTGTATGGTTTAGTACAAACATCGATTCAGAAACGCAAAGAACATTTATGACATTAAGAAATGAATTAAATGAAAGATTAGTTAATGTTCTATCTAATCGAATAAGTCAAGAAGATTTAGAAGAAAAAGTAACAAAGGAAGAAGTAAAGCAATTAAGATTACAAAGAAAACTAGAAAAAAGCAAACAAACTGGTAAATAGGTATTTGATTATTCAATAAATTATACCGAAGAAAAAGGACTACGATTATTTTTAAAATCGTAGTCCTTAAATACTAAATGGTGTCACTAAAAAATATGATATAATAAGCTTATAGAGAGGTGCTTATGAATAATATTGAAATTGAAATGAAGTATAAAATAACAAAGAGGATTTATGATGAAATAATTGAATATTTGCCAAAAAAAATATTGATAATGACACAAATGTAAAGTTATGTTAAATTATTATTAGCAATTATTTTATTTGTAGGAAGTGAACTAATGAGTGCTAAATTTAATTTAATACCTATATTCTTAGATTGGACGGGAACTATAAATGAAATTTTATCTACTGAAAAAGAAATTGGAGCAGTAGGATTAAAAAGGTTTTTTAATTCGATTAAAAATCTTGAGGATGAAACTAATTCTAAAGCATTGATAACAATAGTATCAGGGGGAGCTCTATCTAGTAGTAAAGCAAGGTTGGAGATTCTTAATAAACTAGCTATGAGTTATGGTATGCCCAATTTATTTGGGTTTGCTGTTGCTGAGTTTTGTGGGTATTTAGTTGATACTAATGGAACTATAAGTATATTAGATAATATCTCACCTGACTTATTGCAAAAGCAGAATGAAATAAGAAATTTTTTAGCTAATTCACCACATATTGAGATTAATTCAAATGTTACAAAATATATTAATGTTATTTTTCCAGATGATATTTCGAAGGATGTTTATAACAACTATGCAGAGAATATTAGAAAAATATGTGGCGATAAATTCGATTTCTTGGTTTCCTTTGACAAATATGGAAAGGAATTTGATATAAAATCAAAGTTAACAACAAAACAAAATGCTGTAAAATTTATGTTGCCTATCATTTCAAATAAGTATCAAGGATGTAATATTCCATTTATTTTAACTGGTGGAGATACAGAACGAGAAGATTTACCAATGGCCTTAGCTGATACAGGTGGTATTAAAGTTATCCCAATTGCTCCGCATAATAATGATATATCTCAAAGTGTAATTGATAGTTTCAGTGTTATAGTTGGGAATGGTAATAATATTGAGGGGATTAGTGATTCCATTGATATTGTTTCCAAAATGGGAAGGTGCAAATAAACATGAGGGATTTGGTATTAATTTTTATTGAAGAAGAAGATAGTCTTCTAGACTTAGATAATATTATAAAGTTAAATGAGAAAGTAAGAAATTGTAAAAAAAATGTTAAAATTGTATTAGTAAGCAATAAAGGTAAGGTAGAGATTGGAATGTTTATTAGTATTTTTAATAAACTTATCGGCTTAGATATTATTGACTTTACTATATCAAATAGCTTAAATAGTATTGTTCATATAAAACAGACTCAAGACTTAAAGGAATATAATATAAAAGATAAAAATGTATATGATTTTGATCATATGATTCAATTATTAATCAATATTTATAGTGATTATTATAATCTTAATAAAATATATTATATTGCGAGCAATGATGATTTATTTAGTAAATTAAGAATGAAAGATATTAATTATAAGAAAATTGATGAAAGCTTATATGATATTATATTTGACTTAAAGGAGGATTAAGATGTATATAAAGAGATTTAGTGAATTATCGAAAAACAATGTAAGTATTGCGGGCGGTAAGGGGGCTTCCCTTGGTGAAATGTATAATGCAGGCATTCATGTACCTAATGGTTTTGTTGTTCTTTCTAATACTTTTAAAACATATTTAGAAAATAACAATATTTATGACCGGATAAATAAAATATTAAAATCAGTTGATAGGGAAGATAGTTTAAATTTAGAGGAAACTTCTAAGAAAATAAAAGAATTAATTTTAAATGGAAAAATTACAAATGAGGTAAAAGAAGATGTACTAAATGCTTTTGATGGTTTAGATACTCGCTTTGTTGCCGTTAGGTCCTCAGCAACAAGTGAAGATGGCATTGAATCTGCTTGGGCAGGGCAATTAGAATCATATTTAAATATTGAAAGGGATAGTTTACTTGATAATATTAAAAAGTGTTGGGCTTCTCTTTTTAATCCAAGAGCAATATTATATCGTATTAAGAAAAATGATACTAGTGAGATATCCGTAGCGGTAGTTGTGCAACAAATGGTTGAATCCGAGGTTTCCGGAGTTGCTTTTTCAGTAAATCCTACAAATAACAATAGAGATGAAATCGTTATTGAAGCAGTATATGGTCTTGGAGAAGCTATTGTTTCTGGAAGTGTCAATCCAGATAACTTTGTTGTTCATAGAACAACAAATCTTATTAATAAGATTGTAAATAATCAAAGTAAAAAGTTAGTTAAAAATGATAATAATGAAAATGTTTGGGTTAACTTAGATCCTTCTATTGCCAGTATGCAAAAGATGGAGGATAAGTATATATTAGAACTTTCAAAAACTGTGATAAATATTGAAGATTATTATGGCTTCCCAGTTGATGTTGAGTGGGCAATTAAAAATGAAGAACTATTTATATTACAATGTCGTCCAATTACAACAGTGGAGTCTAATGATAATCTTAATAAAATTATTCATAATATCAAATCATCAGGAGATTGGGTATTTTATGTTTCTAGAAGGTTTAATTTCTTTACATGGAACTCTTATATTATAGCTAGTGGAGAAGAATGTCAAAATAAGGTTTTAGGTTTCAATGTAGCTACGAAAAATAACTTAGTTTTAAATGGTGATGAATATTGTAAAGAAACTGATTCGGAGGA
Organism: uncultured Bacilli bacterium; assembly: GCA_910583685.1. Classification (GTDB taxonomy): domain Bacteria; phylum Bacillota_I; class Bacilli_A; order RF39; family UBA660; genus MGBC119817. The sequence goes on along the minus strand of CAJTXY010000004.1, from coordinate 3,318 downwards.
AAAATGTGAAATACTTTCTCAAAAATTCGAGTCAAATAATAACTTCTTTGAAGAATTTGCTAAAAAAGAGTTTGATATAGTAGATAGAGCCAATTCTTATATTGAAAAATTAAAAACCATACATTTTTCTAAACTAAGTAATGATGAGTTACTAAAGGAATTATTAGAATTTAATGATATCTATTTAGAAACCTGTGTAACAGGATATACTAGACCAGATGATTATTTAGAGTTAGAACTAAAAGAACAATTGAAAAAAGAGTTTGGTGATGACAAAGAAAAACAAGAGTATGTATTTAAAAGACTGGCAGTGGTTCCTGATTATAAACCTCTTGCATATAGTGAAGAGCCACTTGATTTACTAAAACTTGCTAAGACAATTAAAGAAGATAGTTCAAATTTAGAAAAATTACTAGATACTCATATGGAAAAATATTCTTGGATGAAAGCTCCTGTTTTTACTGTTGATACTTGTTTTGAAAAAGAAGAATATTTGATGAGATTAAAATTTTTAGAGAACGAAAATATTGATGAAAAAATTGCTAATATATTAAATGTTAGAAAAAATAATGATTTTGAGTATGAAAAAATTATAAAAGAAAACAACTTTTCAGATAGAACTTTAAAATTAGCAACGGCTTTAAGAGACTTTATATTTTTAAGAACATATACAACTGAGTGTTCAGATCATATTTTTTATAAAGCAAGACATTCTTTATTTAAGGAAATAAGCCAGAGATGTGGGATTGATAACAATGATTTAATAATGCTTGGAATAAATGAAATAGTGGATGTCTTAAATAATAATTGTAGAATTACAAGTGAAGTTCTTGAGTTGATCAAATCTAGAAAAAGTGCTTTTTCAATATTGTGGATTGATGGTGATGTGTCTATATACTTAAATGAAGAAGCATTAACTTTGCAATCTGAAATAGGAAAAGTTTACAAGGTAAATGATAATAATATTGCAGAAAACTCAGATAATATTATTAAGGGAATGTCCGCAAATAAGGGGAAAGTAACAGGTAAAGCCAAAGTATTATTAGAATATGAGGATATTTTTGAGGTAGAAAAGGGAGACATAATTGTGGCAACTATGACAACACCGGATTATGTTGCTGCTATGGAAAAAGCTATAGGTTTTATAACAGATGAAGGCGGAATTACTTGCCATGCCGCAATCATATCAAGAGAGTTTAATGTCCCTTGTATTGTTGGGACAAATAACGCAACAAGCAAAATAAAAAGTGGACAATTAATTGAATTAGATGCTTATAATGGTGTAATAACTATTATTGAGTAATTAAAATGTGTTATTTCATTCAAAAGATTTAGGAAAAACAATAAATATGCGATATACTATAGTTAGTTAATTTTATTACTAACTATTTCTTTTGTCCAAAGGGGCCGTACTTCTCTTTTTTGGACGCCAAGATTGCTAGGAAACTCGAACTTTTATGTTTCGAGTTTTAATATGTCTAAAATTATGGTAAAATATTTCTAGAAATTAAATAATTTTTGTTAATCTAATAAACACATTTGTAATTTGGCAAAGTCAAATATGCCAATAACTATAGTAGTGATGAAGATGTAAAATATTTAATTTGGAAAACTTGAATATTGCATTTAAGATTTGAGAAGAACTTTATAAATACTAATAAAATTTAGGAGAAAATGTAATGAGTCATCAAAATAAAGAAAAAACACAAAAAGCAAGAAAATTTTGTCAGGAGGTTCAAGAGGTTGCTAAAAAATATGATTTACCATTTTTTGTTGTAACCGATGGGGCAAGTGCAACGTCTAACAATGGTTGTATCGCAGTAAAGAATGCAAGAGATAGCCATATTGAATGGGAAAAAGAAAATGGGTGTGATCCTTACGAAGATTGGAGTAGAAATGTTAAAACAAAAAATTAACGATATAATGAAATTGATGGATTCTATTGAATATGGCTTTAGGGATGAAAATGGCTTAAATATAATGAATACCAATCCTCAAAAATGGGAAGATGAATTCTATAAATTCTATTATTTGCAAACCCCAGATGAACTATTAGACTCAAAATGTGGTGTATGTTGGGATCAAGTTGAATTGGAAAGAAAACTATTTCAGGACAAAAATATTAAAGTTAAAACTTATTTTATTTATATAATAGATAATGATATGCTTCCATCTCATACATTCCTAACTTATGAAAGTGATGGGAAGTATTATTGGTTTGAACATTCTTGGGGAATATATAAGGGAATTCATAAATATGATAGTGAGTTGGAATTGTTATTAGATGTAAAAGAATTATTTAAAAGAGATCATAATTATGTTAGTGAAAATAGTTTTACATATATTTATGAATATCAAAGACCTAAAGATCATATAACTTGTGATGAATTTTATAAATATATTGAAACACAGAAAATTATTAAGACAAATAAACCATTATATTTTTATCATTTAGTGAATAAAGATGTTGATATGAGTAAAGGATTAATAAGTCTTCAATATATGTATGAAAGCAGGATGTATGATTTATTTGATAAGAATATTTTAAAATATAAAGATAGAATAATAAACCATTGGAATATAAAAAAATATAAAGGAAAAAATATTTTGACTCGGGAAGAATATATGGATGCATTGAATACTTTTAGAGGAGAATATGGGTCAAATTATATATACTTTTTTAGATATGCTCCATATAAAAATCTAGGGAGTAAAATAAATAAATTATCTAAATATAAAGATATTTATAGAATCAATATAAATGATGAAGAAGTTCAAAAATTAATAACCAATATATTTTATGGCCACGATATGTCTAATAGCGAAAACAAATTGTTATATAAAAAATATTATGAAAATATCTCAAAGGAAGAATACTTTTCTAAATATAATGATAATCTTTTAATGAATTTTAGCACATTAAATCATATAGGTATCAGTTTTAAGAACGGTAGGTGTCCTTTAGAATATTTAGAAAAAATTGATTGGACTGAGAATTGATGATAGGGATTCATTAGATTTTGTAGTATAATACTAATTAAATTGACTTATAGGTTATATGCAAAGTATCAAACTTTTATTTAATAAGTTTGGAGTAATGGGGGAGTTTATTTATTGAAAAAGGTAGACAAATGCTATCTGACATTTGTAAGTAATTTTACAGGAGCATCTGTTTCCTTGGTTTCTTTCTTCGTGTATTTCTATTTTTCTTATACTTTGGTTTACTCATATAAAAATCCCGCCTCTATATTTAAGAGATGGGATTTTTTCTTTATTGTAATTTCAACCGCACCATTTTATTTATATTTTAATTCTATA
>CAJTXY010000003.1 GCA_910583685.1 uncultured Bacilli bacterium | reverse complement strand
CGATTCTCTACTATATATAAATATACAATAAATTTACTCGTTCGGCAATAAAAAGCAATAATTTTGATAGGCCGTTTTCTTATTCTTGGTCAAAAGTTAATCATAGAAAAATTAATAGTACTTCATAAAAAAACAGTAAATAAATTAGTCAACAAACCAAGAGTATCTTAAGTTTAATAAACAAAGGAATAAATCTCTTACAATCATAAAGTATCATCCCTTATAACATCCATTTTACAAAAATATCATAAAAAAATGTAAAGACCTGTCACCAAGCTTTACATTTCTGTTCACTCTATTTTTCTTTCTTATCACTTTTAATACTATCTGCAATAACCGTTCCTGCTGTTACTAAGTTTTGAAGATCACTAGGTACAATAATCTTAGTAGCGTTTCCATTGGCTACATCAACTAAAGCCTCGTAGCTTTTCAATTTAAGTACAGCATCATCCATCTTAGCATCCTTCAAAAGTTTTAATCCCTGTGCTGTCGCTTCCTGAATCTTAATAATCGCTTCTGCCTCCCCTTCAGCCTCACGAATTTGTGCTTCCCTCTTTGCATCAGCCTTCAAAATCATACTTTCTTTCTCACCCTCAGCAATAAGAATTGCAGCCTTCTTCTCACCTTCTGCCTTTAAAATAGATTCGCGTCTTTCACGTTCTGCACGCATCTGTTTTTCCATTGCTTCCTGTATATCTTTTGGTGGCAAAATATTCTTAACCTCAACTCGATTGACCTTAATACCCCAAGGATCAGTTGCCTCATCCAAAATCGAACGCATCTTAGAATTAATAATATCACGTGAAGTAAGAGTCTCATCTAATTCTAGTTCTCCAATAATATTACGAAGTGTCGTTGCTGTTAAATTTTCAATTGCACTAATGGGATTTTCCACACCATATGTGTATAACTTAGGATCTGTAATTTGATAGTACACAACGGTATCAATCTGCATTGTAACATTGTCCTTTGTAATTACTGGCTGCGGATCAAAATCCTTAACAATTTCTTTCAAACTAACAACATTGGCAATCCTATCAATAATAGGAACCTTATAATGTGGTCCTGTTTGCATCGTCCTGTCATAGCTACCAAGCCGTTCGACAACATAGGCCTTTGACTGTGGAATAATTTTAATTCCAAGAGCCAACACTACCAAAATAATAATGATAATAATTAAAAAAGTTTCCATAAATTAATCCTCCTTCTGGTTCACTTTCTCTACCTTTACTTTTACACCATCAATCTCTAAAATAATAACTTCCTCATCAACTGCAATCTTCTCATCACTAATAGCAGTCCAAATACTTCCCATCACTTTAACTTCTCCAGGATGATGTTTATCAATCGCTCGCAGTACAAGTCCACATTGACCAATAATTCTCTCAGAGTTTAATGCCACCCTTTCTTTTTTTCGTAACTTTTTAAGAAAAGGTCTCGTAATAACTAACATAACAACACTAATAAGAATAAAAGTAAAAACTTCTAAAATAACATTATTTATAAAAAGAGAAACTACAAAAGCAAAAAGGGCACCTACCACAAACCAAACTGTTACCAAATTAACAGTAATAAGCTCAATCACTAAAAGAATCAAGAAAGTAATAAACCAAAACATACTACTCATAATAACGCTTCCTTCTAACTACATTATATGTTAATTTGACAAAATATACAATAAAAGGAATGAATTTTTCTTGTGAAAGAGTAGGAAGTATAATATAATGAGAATAGAAGGTAGGGATATTATGATTGGAAAAACAAGAACCATCACTATTTCCGCAATCGCTTTTCTAGGCATTTTATGTATATCAAGCGGAGTTATTATGCCTATGGTAATTAAATTTGAAGAACCAAAAAATATTATTAAATTCAAAATTACACAAAAGCGAGTGGCCAAAGCCAAAACAAATGAAATCAAATTAAAAGATATGGAAAGTGAAATTAATACACCAATTAGTGTAGATATAAAAGACTATTTAGTATATGATTTAGATAATAAAATATTAAAAAACCTAAAATTAGACACTAGTAATATCAATGTAACACAAGCTGGAAGCTATACTTATACAATTACATATAAGAAAAAAACATATAATGGAACCTATGTTATTAAAGAAAAACCACTTCCTACAATCGATAAAATGACCTTAAAATCATTAAAACTTACAAAAGGTGCTACATTATCGACTGATATTACAACCTATATTGTAGAAACAATTCCAGAAGAAGCAAAAATTGCAATTAAATTAGACTTATCTGGTATTAATGTAAATGAAGCTGGTACTTATCAATATACAGTAACATACAATGGAAAATTCTACACCGGAAATATTGAAATCTATGAACCTCAGGTGACACTTCCTACACCAGCCCCAAAAGAAGAAGATAAAGAAGAACCACCAAAAGAAGAAGACAAGAAAGAGGAATCAGACTCAGGAAATAAACCAGAAACACCTTAAACTGCATTATGCAGTTTTTATGTATAGTTTTATAAAAACTACAAAAATTAAATAAAGAAAGAAGGAAGGAAAACAAAAAATGGAAAGAAAAGTAAAAGTCGTACAATATGGCTGCGGAAAAATGGCCAGCGTTACAATGCAATATGTCTTGGAACAAGGAGGAGAACTTGTTGGTGCAGTTGATATCAATCCAAATATAGTGGGAAAAGATATCGGAGTAATTATGAACAAAGAAGACTTAGGTATAAAAATAACTGATATAAAAGATGCAGAAGAGATGCTAAAGGAAGTAAAACCAGATATTTGTATTATTGAAACAATGAGCTTACTAGAAGACGTAAAAGATGCTTTATTGCTATGTGCCAAACTTGGAATTAATGCAATTACAACCTGTGAAGAAGCATTCTATTCATTTAACTCTAACCCTAACCTATCAAAAGAAATTGATAAATTAGCAAAAGAAAACAACTGTACAATTACAGGAAGCGGCTATCAAGACATCTATTGGGGTGGGCTTATTTCCGCAATGGCAGCATCAACTCATAAAATTATAAAAATTAAAGGAAGCTCTTCTTATAATGTAGAAGACTATGGAATTGCTCTAGCAGAAGCGCATGGAGCTGGACTTTCCTTAGATGAATTTGATAAAAAAATTGCAAGCGTAGACAGAATAAGTGAAGAAGAAAGAAAAGAACGAATAGACAATGGTACCTATTCTCCTTCTTATATGTGGAACGTAAATGGGTGGCTAGCAGAAAAACTTAACTTACATATTACGAAGCAAACCCAAAAGTGTATTCCACAAACGTATAAAGAAGATATTGATTCCTCTACATTAAATATGACCGTAAAAGCTGGAGATGCTACTGGAATGAGTGCTCTAGTTACAAGTGAAACAGAAGAAGGAATTATAGTAGAAACAGAATGCATTGGAAAAGTATATGGACCTGACGAATTTGATAAAAACGAATGGTCTATCATTGGAGAACCAGAAACTACATTAGTGATTAATAAACCACAAACAGTGGAACTAACTTGTGCAACAATTGTAAATCGAATTCCAGATGTTATTAATTCAGAAAGCGGATTTATTCCAACTTGCAATATGCCTGAACTAACGCATAAAATTAAAAACCTAAACGAATATATAAAATAAGAAAACTCGAAATCAATCGAGTTTTTCTGTTATCTAAAATAAACCAACAATATTTCCATCCCTATCTAAATCAATCTTTTCATAATTAGGTCTGCTAGGAAGCCCCGGCATCGTCATAATATTACCTAATAAAACAGTAATAAAGCCAGCACCATTATATAGAATCAAATCACGAACTGTCACAGTAAAATCAGTAGGAGCACCTAACTTTTTAGCATCATCTGATAAAGAATACTGTGTCTTCGCAACACAAATAGGAAGATTCGATACATCCTGTCTCATCAATAACTGCAAAGTCTCTTGTGCTTTTTCACTATAAACAACTTCCTTCGCGTGATAAATCTTCTTTGCTACTTGATCAACCTTTTCCATAATCGATAATGACTCATCATAAAGTAAATGAAATTGACTCTCTTCATCAGTAATTTTAATTACCTCTTCAGCAAGGGAAATCGCACCAGCCCCACCATCACGATAAGCACTAGATAAGGCACACGGAATATTTTGCTTAGAACAATATTCCTCTACCTTCAAAATATCTTCTTGCCGATCACCATCAAACTGGTTAATACAAACTACCAAATGATTTGTATATAAAAGCAAATTATCAATATGAGCTTGCAAATTATCAAATGATAAACTTCCTTCACCATTATAGTAAAGAGAATTCAATGTAGTAACCAAAACAACACAATCTGGTTTTATATTAGCCTTACGACATTTGATATCAAAAAACTTCTCAGCACCAAGGTCTGCACCAAACCCCGCCTCTGTAACAACATAATCAGACACACTAAGCCCAAGCTTTGTAGCAACAACACTATTACAGCCATGAGCAATATTAGCGAAAGGACCACCATGAATTAGCACAGGAGTATTTTCCAGTGTTTGAACCAAATTAGGAAGGAAAGCATCCTTTAATAAAACCATTAATGAACCAACAATGTTTAAATCCCTTGCATAAATAAAGTTTCCATCTTTATTATAACCAACAACAATATTACCAAGTTTTTCTCTTAAATCATCAAGAGAAGTTGCTAAACAGAAAAGAGTCATAATCTCACTTGCTGCAGTGATTGTAAACTCCTCTTCCCTAGTTTTTAAAGAAAGATGTCTTAGTGATCGATCATTTACATCCAAGCATCTCTTAAATGTAACCTTATCAATACCAAGTTGATTTCCCTTTTCAATATGGTTATCAATCGCCGCACATAACAAATTATTGACAGCAGTGATTGCATGAAAATCTCCTGTAAAATGAAGATTAATCTCATCCATTGGTACTACTTGAGAATAGCCTCCTCCCGTTGCACCGCCTTTCATCCCAAAAACAGGCCCCATTGATGGTTGTCTTAAAACTGCTACCACCTGCTTCCCAATCTTTGCTAAAGCATCACTAAGTCCAATGCTAACAGTTGTCTTTCCCTCCCCGGCAGGAGTCGGAGAAGTAGCAGTTACCAAAACAAGTTTTCCTTCCTTTTTTCCACAAAAATTGTTAATTTTTGCCTTATCATTTCCATAACAAAGCAAATTTTCAGAAGGAATCCCCAGCTTTTCAGCAACAGCCTTAATATCAAGTTTAGAAGCACCTCTTGCGATTTCTAAATCCGTCATATTATCACCTCAATTACTCTTCATTATAAAGAGTACTATTTTTTTTGTCAAATATTACGAAACTTGTTTTTTAATCCAAAAGTATCTGTGAAAAAAATCATTTTCCCTAAGAAATTTTACTATTTCAGAATAAATTTCCACAAAAAATGTGAAAACTGCCATTTGTAAACAAGAAAAAAAAGTGATAAAGTTCAAATCACAAAACGAAGGAGGGAATAAATATGAAAAAATTTGTTTTGTTAATAATAGCAGCAATTATGGTAACTACACTAAATATACCAGAAGTAAAAGCCAGTAATACTGGGTTCTATGAGGCGGAATACGCTGGAGACATTTATATGAGAAGAAGTATAGATGGAAAAACAAACTTTCAACGGGCAAGGCTATTTAAGGATGAATTTACGGGAAACATTGCTTATTGTATCGAACCATTTATAAACTTTGAAAATGGTACAGATTACAATCAAATAGACTATATAAATGAACTAGATGAAAGAACACAACAAAAGTTAAGACTACTAGCAAACTACGGATATTTGTACCCCGGACACGAAGATATCAAATGGTATGCTATTACCCAACAATTAATTTGGAAGTTTGCAGAACCAAATGGAATTTATGAATTCACAGATGGACTAAATGGTCCTGCAATTTACCCTTATGAAAAGGAAATGGCAGAACTATTATCACTAGTTGAAAATCATCTAAAGACACCAAACCTAGGAGGAAAGATGTTCACTACTATGGAAGATAGTGAACTAGTTTTAACAGATAACAATCAAGTATTAAACAATTACCAAAGTACAAACAAAAATATTGAAATTATCAATAATACTTTGAAAATAAAAGGATTAAAAGAAGGAATATATACTTTTAGACTAACAAGAAAATCACAAATTCATCCAAATCCCGCCCTATTTTATCACAAGGACGGTGAACAAAAAATAATGACTTTAGGAAATGCCGAAGATATACATATAAGTTTAACAGTAAAAGTAAAAAGAACAGGCCTAGAAATTACTAAGATAGATAAAGATACCAATTCTACCATACCAAGTGGAGATGGAAAATTAATAGGAGCAAAATATGGATTATATGATAAAAATAATAACTTAGTAAAAGAATTAATAATAGGAAAAGATAGTAAAGCATCTGTTAAAAACTTAGCATTTGGTTCCTACACTCTAAAAGAACTATCAGCAGGTATAGGTTACCAACTAGATAAGAACATATATAAAGTAGAAATCACAAATGAGAAAGCGATTGTTAAATTAGAACTTAGCAATGAAATAATGAAGGGAAAACTCCAAATCAATAAAGAGTTTGGTACGATAGGAAATACAAGTAAAGAGGCAAATGTCACCTTTGATATATATAATAGTAAAAATGAATATATCACTAGTATTACAACAAACGAAAATGGCTTCGCCGAAATAGAACTACCATACGGAGATTATATAGTAAAACAAAAAAATTCAAAAGAAAATTATAAGTTAGTAGAAGATTTTAAAATAGAAATAAAAGATGCAGGAGACATTATAAAAAAGAATCTATATGATTACGAAATAGAAGTGCCTAATACTAGTAAAAATAGCGATTACCTAATTGGACTATTCCTTATACCAGCAGGTCTTTATGGTTACAAAAGAAAAGTGTTATAGTCTTGTTATTCTAACGCTGTATCTGGCAGCCTGTTTCACAATATTCAATAGTACAAAAACAGAATCCATTAATACTAAACTAAATGAAAAAAGGACAATACCAATAGAAAATGATATCATTGGAAAAATTACAATTGATAAAATTCATCTACAAAAACCACTATACAAAATAGAAAGCAAAAAAAATAATGTAGAAGAAAATGTAACAATTTTAAAAGAATCAACATTTCCAAATAAAAAAGAAAGTATTTTATTTATAGCAGCTCATTCAGGAAGTAGTAATATTTCTTATTTTGAACACTTAAATAAATTAGAAAAAAATGATATCATAAAAATCAAGTTTTTAAATAAAGAGTATTTCTATCAAGTAGCATCTATCTGGGAAGAAAATAAAAGTGGTCATATTCATATTAATAAGCAATATGAAAAACAATTGATATTAACTACATGCAGCCCTACTCATAAAGATAAGCAACTAATTATTAGTAGCAAACTAATATAGGAACCCAAAAGGGCTCCTATTTTGTTATAATATCAAGTGCTGTCTGCAACTGATTATCTGTCTCATCACTAGGATTACTCATATACTCCTCAGAAAGTTCCACTTCAAAATCAGGAATAACACCCTTCTTATCTATAGAGTTTCCCTTCGGTGTTAACCACTCTTCTGTTGTATATTTAATACTAGCACCACTTTCTAAAGAAAATGCTTTTTGTACTGTTCCTTTTCCATAAGTAGCAACACCTACTGTTTTACCGCCATAAGATTCTTTTATTGCCGCAGATAGAATTTCAGAAGCGGAAGCACTACTTTTATTAGTAAGTACTATAATATCATATTTGCGGCTTTCTTTAGACTCAGCATAAACCTTTTCTTTTTTACCCTTATTTTTAATCTGATAAAGAACCTGTTTCTTATTTAAAAATAAAGACAAAATCTTAGTTACCTGATTCAAATGACCACCAGGATTACCACGAACATCAATAATTAAAGAATCAATTTTCTTATTTTCTAAATCAAGAAGCTCATTTTTAAATTGCTTATAGGTATTAGCTGCAAATACATCAACAACAATAACACCAACCATCTGATGATTCTTTTCAATAACTTTTCCAGTAACAGAAGGCAGCTCTACCTTACCTCTAGATAAGACTACTTCCTTAACGTCTTCTCCCCGTGCAATTTGCACCTTAACCTTTTCCCCAGCCTTTTCTCCTTTTAAAACTGCTGTAATCTCAGATAAACTTTTACCATCTACACTTTTACCAGCAACCTGAAGAATAACATCATCCTTTTTTAATCCTGCCTTAGCAGCTGGTGAACCACTAAATACACTATAGACAATCACTTTACCATCCCTTTGCATCACCTGAGCACCAATACCAGTATATTCACCATTAACAGTCTCATTAAAAGACTCTGAAGCATCTTCATCCATATAAACAGAATAAGGATCATCTAAATAATCAACCATCCCTTTGATTGCAGAATCTAAGAGTTCCTCTTTATTAAGCTTACTATAATAAGTATCAACAATTGTATTGTAAGTAGATACCAACTCTTCCAAATCACTAGGAACACGATTCGGAGAAATAAAACCCTTTGTATAAGTAAGAACACTCCCCAAAAGTCCTCCAAACAAAATAGCAATAATCATAATGATAACAACTTCAATGGTATTAAACCCACTTTTTTTCTCAACAATAATTTCACGAATCGTATCATCATTGTCATTATAAACTGTATTTTCTATTTCTTCCCTTCGACGACGAGCCATATCATCACCTCTTTACATTCATTACTATCATATCACAAAAGTCATAAAAATAGAATGAAAAGCAAAATAAAACGCAACCAATGTTGCGAAATCTCATAAATGGCGCCTCAACTAGGACTTGAACCTAGGACCCCTTGATTAACAGTCAAGTGCTCTAACCAACTGAGCTATTGAGGCAAGAAAAACATCTTAATATAAGATGATTAAAGACTTTTTAAATAAGAAATAATAGCATCCTTACCCGTAATATATTCTACTACTTTATGGTCTTTAAAACGGATTAATGTATTCTCTTCCACTCTTAAGTCTTCTGCTTTTTCTGGATTTTTATTAACATCCTTGGAAACAAACTTTTTGTTTAATGCTTCATTAGTATAACACTTATAAAGAGAAGTTTTGCTCTTTTTATCATTATACTCACTTAAAGCTGTACTATAATCTCCAATATTCTCCTCATCAAAATAAAGAATCATATAATCATTACCATTTTGCTGAAAGCTCTCTCCTGCTAGAATAATCTCATATTGAATTCTAGCCTCTGATACCTTAACAGAACTCCTCAAATTTCTATCAGTAAGGTAGAGAGTTAAAAGATAAAAAAGACCAAAAACTATAAATACAGCAATAACACACTTTATAACCTTTGAAACACCAATTGGCGTCTCCTGTACCTTTCCTTTCTTATTATATACAGAATCATTCTTTTTATTCACTTTTTGTTTATTTTTTGCCATTTTCAATCACCAACAAAAGTATAACATACTAAAAAGAAAAAATAAACAATTACTGTTTATTTCATCGTTGGTAAAACATTGATAGACTGTGCTATTTCAACAAGTTCTGAAGAATTCATAACATCACTAACTAAATAGTATTCAATTCCCGCAGAAGTCCAAGTAAGAGAATTATCTGTCATAACACCAAGTGTATCCATAAGACGATAAATATCACCGTAAGTAGGAATAACAGTTAACTCATCTGAAACATTTGCAGTCTCTTCAACTAATAAGAATGGTTTTTCACCCTCAAATGTCATAATCACACGTTCACCATTTGTCTTCTCTACTCTCTCCTCACTCACAAGTTTCGTACCTGCAGGAGTTAGCAATGGATAAATAGTCTCATCAATTTTAGAAGTTTCTACAACTTCTTCCTCTACTTTTGCACTTTTCATAGCGATATCTAATTCAAAAAAATCTTTCTTAAAAGTAGGACTATAATCAATATCAGTAAAGACCATTGTCATTTGTGGAATTTTTTCTTCATTTAATACCTTTACAGTTTTAGGTTTTAAATTCTTATCAAGAACAATTCGCTGAGAAGTAAGTTTACGATTATTAGGATAATTAACTCTTGTTACAAATTCATAAGTATTCTTATTCTTTTTAAATTCCCGACTATCATCATTCTTTATATCATCACGAAGAGATTCTAATAAATAAATCTGTGAATTACTATAAGGCCAATCACTTTGAAATTTAAAGCTCTTATTTAAAGATGGTGTAAGAACATAAACTCCTTCCTGATTCTTTAAAATAATTTGCTCGTGATTATTAGCAACATTTTTTAAAGATACCTTATAAAAGTCCTTTTGTTTATAAGAAACCACAACATCATAATTATAAACATCATCATTATTTACAATTTCTAATTTACCCTCAATTTGATACCCTTTTAATTTATGAATACTTTTATCAAAATCTTTTGAAACATCATTTGCATTTTGCTTTCCACATCCTGTTAAAAAAAAGAAAAAGAAAAATGCAAATAGGAATAGTAATTTTTTCTTCATTATTTCACCTCATTTATATCTTCATTTAACTATATGGAAAAAAATTGCAATTATTACGAATAATTTCAGAAATACTTGACAATAATAACTAATGAAGAAGTATAAGTAAAGGAGACGAGAAGATGGAAATATTAAAAAAAGTTGCATTAGTGCTAATAATTATTGGTGCACTTAACTGGGCACTAGTTGGACTATTTAACTTAGATCTTGTAGCATCTATCTTTGGTGGTGTAGACAACATCATTGCTAAGATTGTATACGTGATCATAGGAATCAGTGGTCTAATTAGTATTACAATATTATTTGATCATTTAAGAGACTAAAAAAAGGTTGCAATAAAATTTGCAAACCTTTTTTATTTTGGAGTAATTCGTACTCTAACTTTTTTAGTTTTAGATGAATAATCAAGTGTCAAATCATCACCATCTACTTTAACGGGAACCTCATATTCTCCTGCCGCATAATTTTTAAGATCAATATAAGCTTTCAGAGTAGATTCATCTAATGATTTAATTGAATTTTCACTACCCTTTACAACAACCGTAACAATACTATCTGCCTCAGACAATGCCTGAACAGTATAAAGATGATTATTTAAACCTTCTGTTACAATATGAATATTTTTAAACTCTTTCGTAATAGAGTTATCGATACCAACCTTTACATTAATAGTTTTTACACTAAGCTCTGTAATACCATTTGGTTTCTTTAAGGTAATATTAAATTCCTTGTCTCTCGATAAATCTTTAACATCGATTTCTACTTCTAATTCATCCAACTTCTCAACAGCAGCCTTTTCACCATAAACTGTAATACTAGAAATATTAGTATTAATAGAACTAATTGCTTTACCAAAAGCTAGATTTCCCTTCGGTACAATCTTGACTGGCACTTCTTTACTTGGAGAGGTAATTACAACTTTAGCATCAACACTCTTCGGTACAATCTCAACATCGACAATCTTTCCATCTGTATCATAGGCAACTAGTGGAACATCCTTTAAATTCATAGTTCCCGCCTTCGGATTTACAAAGTTATCAACATCAACAAGTGCTTTTACAGTAGCCACTTTCTTAAGCTTATATTCTGCACCCTTAACTATAACATCACTTCTATCAAGCTCAATATCATCAATATAAAGCTTACTATCTAAATTATCTTTGTGTAATATATCAACTGTTAGACTCTTAGTTTCAGATACTTTTTCATAAATAGTAACTGTAACCGTAGAAGGGTCCAATTTATAATCAAGTGATTTTAAACGCTGTGAATATTTCAAAGTAACCTTATGATTACCAGGTTTAAGACCAGTAAGATCGACAGAAACACCTTTTGCAGGAGCTTGTTTTGCTAAAAAGATATGTCTTTTTTGACCCACTAATGTAATATCCACTGCTTTAGGAAGTCCCTCCACTACATACAGCTCTTCATTATAAATAGCAGAAACTGGTTGATTGTAGAGAATTTCTGCGTACTGATCAATCATTACATTACTTTCTCGATCAATAAGTACAAATACACCAAATGCAAGAATAAGTGATAAGATAATCAAAGTAGACTTCTTTCCAAAAAAACGTTCAATACCCTTACCATTTTCTTTAAAAAAATCGGAAATTCTAAGAATTATTTTTGTTATAGGCGTAATCAATAATTTATCAAAGAAATGACCGATATGACGAAACAAATTTTTAAAACTATTAATTATTTTCTTCATATATCTCTTCCTCATCTATATCATCTTCTGAATAATCTAAGCCTTGTTTTGGTCTAAGTTCATCAATCAACATAATTCTAACATCATCCATAGAAAGATTATAGAATAACTCGCCCTTAACAGCAATAGATAATCGACCAGTCTCTTCACTGACGATAATAGAAATACAATCCGTCTCTTCTGCAATTCCAAGGGCAGCACGATGACGAGTTCCAACATGACGATTTATTTTAGAACTACTACTAGTTGGGAAAACAGCTCCTGCACAAGTAACACGATCCCCTTGAATAATCACACCACCATCATGTAATGGATTATTAGGGAAAAATATAGAAATAAGCAAATCACTAGATAAATCTGCATAAAGCTTCTTAGCCTTACCAATATAATCAGATAGACTAACATCCCGCTCTAAAACAATTAAAGCACCAATTCTTTGTTTTCTTAAATACTCAAGAGCTTGAATAATTTGATATACCAAATGCTCTCTTTCATCAACAGTAAGTGTTTTATGCCTTCCTAAAAGCTGAGTTCGTCCCAACTGCTCCAAAATAGTACGAATCTCTGGTTGAAAAATTATAATAAGAGCAAGTGGTCCCCACATAATAATATATTCAAGTAACCAACCAATTGTTGTAAAACCAAAAAGCTGACTTACAAATTTTAAAATAATAACAAAAGCAACACCTTTAAAGATCAAGGACAGTTTTACATTATTACGAATATTTTTTAAAATAAAATAGAAAATCCCCCATACTAAACATATATCAACAAGTTTTCGAATAATCGAAACTATATCTGTTACTGTAAGCGGCATTACATCATCTCCTTTTTACGGTACATATTAAAGTATATCAAAAATTAAAATTGAAATAAAGTTTTTTTACTGTGAATTAACAGAAGTTGGCATCTCTGAAATCTGATTTGGCATTCCACCTTGAATTTGAGACACATCTGGTTGGGAAACAGGCTGAACACTAGGGGCAGTTGCAATTACTGGGTTTTGGAAAGTAGGAATAGCAACGGGAGCTTGCCCATCTGCTACAGGAATTGCTACTACTTGAGGCATATCTAACTGAACTGGCCCAACTTGTGAAGTCTTTTCAATAGTCGTTGGGCTAGAACTAGGAGTCATATCAGAAACTCCTAAAACAGCAGGTGGCATAGTAGATGTCACTTGAGGAGCAACAGAACTAGTAGAAATGGCAGGAGTAACACTAGGTACAGCCGAAGGAATTGCACTAGAGACCGCAGGTGCTTCTACATACTGTTCCCGCTCTTTTTTCTGTTTTTGCTTTTTCTCTGCTAAATACCCAATACAAGCACAAATAAAAATGGAACATATAACTGTAACTACAATATAGACTGGTCCATCCAATATGTCTCTAAAAAAAGTAATAATAAAATCCATTTTTCCACCCTCTATTCTTATTAATATAATAACATTAGTTGAAAACTTTTACAAGCAAAAGAAAAGTTACCTCAATACATTATATAGTCAAAAACACACCAACATTTACATAATACTCATTTCCTGCTAAAATAAAAGTAATAGAAGTAGAGGTGTAGTATATGAAAATAGGAATTCCCAGAGCTTTTCTTTATTATAAATACCACGTATTGTGGGAAACCTTTTTTGAAGAATTAGGAATCGAATACATTGTAAGTCCTAAAACAAATAAAGAACTAATGAGAGAAGGAACCGCCCTTGCCATTGATGAGGCCTGCCTTCCACATAAAATTTATTTAGGTCACGTGAACTATCTAATAGATAAATGTGACTATATTTTTGTTCCCCGAATTGCAACACTAGGCGGTACAAAAGATATTGTATGTTCCCGCTTTCAGGCAATCTATGATTTAGTAAAGAATACATATAGAGAAAAAAATCTAAAACTTTTATACTATAGTATCGATATCTTAAACAAAGATACAGAGTTAAAAGCATTTTTAAAAATGGGAAAATTCTTAGGGAAAAACAAAGCCCAAGTATTAAAAGCATACTATATTGCAAAACAAGCAGAAAAAACAACAAAACTAATTGAGTTAAATGAACAACGAAAAAATTTAGAAAGCGAAAAGCTAAAGATTTTAGTTATTTCTCACCCTTATAATATTTATGATGAATATATAGGAAGACCTGTACTAGATACCTTAAAAGAACTGAATTGTGTTCCCATACTAGGCTGTGTAGTAGAAAGTAAAAAAGCAAGAGAAGAAGCACGAATTATAAGCAAAACTCTACCCTGGACTTTTAACAAAGAATTAGTAGGAGCAATCTCTTTATACAAAGACAAGGTGGATGGCATTATTTTAGTATCAGCTTTCCCTTGTGGGCCTGACTCTTTAGTAAATGAAATGATTATGAGACGTCTAAAGGACAAACCAATCATCACTCTAGTTCTAGATGCACAAGAAGGAACCGCAGGAATGGAAACTAGATTAGAAAGTTTCATCGATATTATTAGAATTAAGGAGGAACGTGACTATGAAAAAGAACTGCAAAATTAGTTTCCCAAGATTCGGAAATTACAATATCGCAATTGAAATTCTTATGAAGCAAGGCCTAGAATGCGACTATATAGATGCTCCACTCACTACAAAAAAAACACTAGAAATTGGAACAAAGTACTCTCCTGATTTTGTTTGTACTCCATTTAAATATCAACTAGGCGGTTACATTGAAGCAATTGAAGCAGGAGCAAATACATTAATTCAAGTAGGAGGCCCTTGTAGATTAGGCTACTATGGAGAGTTGCACGAGCAGATTTTAAAAGACTTAGGTTATGATGTCAACTTCATCAATATGGCAGAAGCCGACTTCGCAAAACCGCTAACCTTTTACAACGAATTTAAAAAAATCAATCCCAAACTAAACCTAAAAAAAGTAACATCTACTCTACTTTTAGTAGTAAAAGTAGTAGAAAAAATTGACAAAATTGAAGATTTTATTCGTCAAAATGTCGGATTTGAAGTTCATAATGGGGACTTTGATAGCATACATAAAGATTTTTTAGCGGAATTAAAAACAATAAAAAACAAAAAAGAATTAAATGAAACTTATAAAAAATATATGTCAAAACTAAAGAAAGTAAAAACAAACAAACCAGAACATCCTCTACAAGTAGGTTTTATCGGCGAATACTATACCATTATGGATCCATATAGTAATCATCATATGGAAAAAGAACTTGCAAAAAAAGGAATTGTCATCAAACGTTGGATGAATATTACAAACAGCTTCTTTAACGCCCCAGAAAAAGAAATTAAAAAAAGTATCAAAAACTATGCAAAATATGATATGGGTGCTACTTCAATGTATACAATTAAAAGTGCACTTGATTATGCTAAGGAAGGGTTTGATGGTATTATTCACTTAAAAAGCTTTGGTTGTACACCCGAAATTGATGCGATGCCAGTATTACAAAAAATTGCAGAAGATTATAAAATTCCCATTATTTATTTTAGCTTTGATTCACAGACAAGCGATGTAGGAATTAATACAAGAATTGAAGCTTTCTACGATATGATTATGATGCGAAAGGAGAAAAAATAATGAAAAAGGCATACTTGGGAGTCGACATAGGCTCTATTTCTACAAAAGGAATTATTATAGATGAACAGAACAATATTTTAGCAAGCAAATATCTATGGACAGAAGGAAATCCAATGGATGCAGTAAAAAGACTAATTGCAAACTTAAAAGAACAGATAAATCTCAAAAAATATAAAGTTGTAGCAGTAGGAACGACTGGTTCTGCTAGAAAATTAATCGGAGTACTACTAGGAGCAAATGTTGTAAAAAATGAAATCACTGCTCACGCCATTGGAACTCTTTCTCTATACCCAGAAGTAAAAACTATCTTTGAAATTGGAGGACAAGACTCTAAAATTATTTTAATTGATGACGGAATCGTAGTAGACTATGCAATGAATACACTCTGTGCTGCTGGTACTGGCTCTTTCCTTTCCAGTCAATCAAAGCGTCTAGGATTAGAAGTAGAAGAATTCGGTCCCCTAGCTTTAAAAAGTAAAAATCCAACAAATATCGCTGCCCGTTGCACAGTTTTTGCAGAAAGCGACTTAGTTCATAAAGCACAAATTGGACATAAAAAAGAAGATATCGTTGCAGGACTTTGTAAGGCTGTTGTAACAAACTACTTAAATAATGTAGGAAAAGGAAAGAAAATTAATGCCCCCATCGTTTTCCAAGGAGGAGTTTCCAAGAATATTGGAGTTATCAAAGCTTTTGAAGATGCAACTGGAGAAAAAGTGATAGTAGATGATAATTCTCACTTAATGGGAGCCCTAGGTGTAGCAATTCTTGCTAAAACCGATGGAAAAGAAATCGATTTCACTTTTGATATTGAAGATATTGAATTTGAAACAAAAGGAGTAGAATGTAAACGTTGTGCCAATAACTGTGAAATTATTTGCATCTACAAAGATAAAGAATTAATTGATTCATGGGGAAATAAATGTGACAATGGAGCAATAAAAGTAAGAAAAAAAGAAAAAGTAGGACAATAAAAACTGGCAATAGACCAGTCTTTTTTATTTAAACGCCTATCTTTAAGACCTGACCAATACTCAAGACATTACTAGTTAAATTATTCAGTCTCTTTAACTCATTCACAGTTGTATTATAACGACTAGCAATACCAAACAAAGTATCTCCTCTTTGTACTGTGTATGTAATATAGTTATTACTACTATTAGAAGGAATTCGTAATACCTGACCAATACTTAAAACATTACTAGTCAAATTATTCAGTCTTTTTAATTCATCTACAGTTGTATTATAACGACTAGCAATACCAAACAAAGTATCACCTGCTTTTACTGTATAAAGAAAGTTAGGACTACTGCCACCTTGATTTTCTGTTGGAATTTTTAAAACTTGCCCTATTGTTAAAACATTACTTGTTAAATTATTCAGCCTTTTTAATTCATCTACAGTTGTATTATAACGACTAGCAATACCAAATAAAGTATCTCCCGACTTTACAACATAGCGTAAATAAGAATCATCATCGCCATTAGCCCCAACAACTGGGAGTCGCAAAACCTGACCAACACTTAAAACATTACTAGTCAAATTGTTAAGTCTCTTTAACTCATCCACCGTAGTACCATAGCGATTAGCAATACCAAATAAAGTATCTCCTGCCTTCACTACATAAATCCTATTTTGTCCATCCCCTCCAACATTATCATTATCACCAATTTGATCTAATACGCATTGGTTTAACCTACCATACAGAACTTCAATCAATACCCAAGTGGCACTATCAACAATTCCATTTGTTGTAATATCATTATTAAATTGAAACCTTTTTACAGCATTTTCTGTCTCTAAATCAAAATTACCAGTAATAGGCCCTGTATAATAAAGAAGTGCTCGCAACTTTAGTTGTAGTTCACGAACCTCGCTTCCACTATCACCTAAACGTAATACCTTATTCTCACTAGCAGGAGCAGCAACAGCCGTTAAAGCAAACAAAATCTCCCACATCTCTTGAGTAACGATTCCCGTCTCTTCCAAACCAAATTCCTTCTGAAAAGCTTTGACCCCAACTTCCGTCGATATACCAAAAATACCTGTCACAACTGCATTATAAAATCCAAGTATTTTCAATTTTTCTTGTAAAACTTTAACAGTGTCACCGGTATCACCTAATTGTAAATTATTTATCTCCATTCTCATCACCTCGATAAATTATATTCATTTATTAACAATATATTATGTATAATAGAATGAGGTGAAATATGGCAAAAGGTTATTTAATCGTAAACGTCTACAGTGATACAATGGCAAATCCTGTAAAAAATGCAGTTGTAAAAGTATTAAAAAACGAAAATATAATAACAGAAGTAAAAACAAATGAAGATGGTAAGACAGAAATAATTACATTAGATACTGTAGATAAAAGTTTTTCAGAAAAAGATCAACAAGAAACTCGTCCCTACGAAACATATGATATATTGGTAACTTCTCTTGGACTTACTGAAACAAGGGTGGAAGGTGTCCAAATTTTTGATGGCATCACATCCATTCAAAATATTTATATGACTTCTTTAGATGAGAATGAGGAAGAAGATATTGAAGTAATTCCTCCTAATACTTTATGGGGAGACTATCCACCTAATATAGAAGAACAAATAGAACAAGAAATTACACCATATGTTTTATCAAAAGTAGTAATCCCAGAAAATATCATAGTACACGATGGCATTCCTACAAATGCAAATGCAGCAAACTATACAGTTCCTTTCATAGACTATATAAAAAATGTCGCAAGTAGTGAAATATATAGTACCTGGCCAGAAGAAACCATAAAAGCAAATATACTAGCAATCATTTCTTTTACACTAAACAGAATATTTACAGAATGGTACCCCAGCAAAGGGTTTGACTTTACCATCACATCTACTACTAGCTATGACCAAAAATACACAAAAAATGGAACCATCTTTCAAACAATATCAGATATAGTAGATGAAATATTTACAAATTACATTAGAAGTGGAATCAAACCCCAACCACTACTTGCACATTATAAGAGCAATACAACAGAACCTGGTTATTTAAGTCAATGGGGCTCAAAAGACTTAGGAGATAAAGGTTACGATGCAATACAAATTTTAAAATATTATTATGGCAACAATATTAATATTTATGAAGCAGAAACGGTTGGTGAATACCCCTATTCATTTACAAAAACTCTAAAAGAAGGGGACTGTAGCAACGATGTCTATATCTTACAGAATGTGCTAAACTACATCAGAGGAAGCTACCCAGGTATTCCGGCAATTGAAAATCCATCTGGTCTATTTGATGCCGCAACCAAAAAAGCAGTTTTAAAATTTCAAAGTGTATTTTACCTATCACAAACTGGAACAGTAAATAAACAAACCTGGTATCGAATTTCTTATATTTATACTGCCATCAGTAAAATGACAAACAGTATCTACAGCTAAAAAAGAGTATTAGAACTTAATCTAA
Organism: uncultured Bacilli bacterium; assembly: GCA_910583685.1. Lineage (GTDB taxonomy): Bacteria > Bacillota_I > Bacilli_A > RF39 > UBA660 > MGBC119817. Next base: position 47,449 of record CAJTXY010000003.1, on the reverse strand, counting down.
CACTCTTTTTTCTTTTCCCAATAAAGGAATGATATTGAAAAGAACTCATAGTTCTCATCAATTAAGATAAAATTTCATATTATTTTATTTCGTTTTCCCAAAGACCGTGTTTATTACAGTAAGCATACAACATACCACTTGTCTTTTGATAAAAGGTAACAGTAGCATCCATTCCAGGTTTCAAATAAATACATTCTTCCCCTGTATCTGAGACCAAAGAAATCCATTCAATATAATGGTCATCTTCCATAACATGGCTCACACGAACAACAATATTACCATCTACAACTTCATAAGTAGGTACGTGTTTTTCAATAGCAGCATCCACTGAGTTTGCCCTTACATCATTCATAGACTTCTCACAACAAGTAAACCCACAATCATCACAACTACAAGGTACAATCACCTTAACAAGTGCTCCACAATTAGAACATTTTTTTAACATTAATTCTTTCATCATTATCTCCTCCAATTCTATTATACAAAATAAATAACAAGAAAAAAAGATACCCTTGTATCTTTATAAATATTTTTTCAAAACCTCAACACTTTTTTCTTGCATAGATACATATTGATCAATAATTTTGTGAACCTCTTTATCCATATTTTTATTATTAAGTACTTTTCTACCTTCAATAATTCCCATATTAACTCCTTCTAGTAAAAGTTCAGCAAGCTTAGATGTACTCTTATCAGAAAACGTTTTCATAGAAATGCCATACCAAGTCATTGCTTTATTCATAGTAGTAGTCTTATGAGGAAGACCATCATTATATTTAGGATACACCTCTTCTATATGACTAGCAATTTTCTTATAATCATCATACTGCTTTCTAAGTTCCTCACGTAACTTATCATCTTCCACTTTATCAGAAACAAAATGTAAAGCATCCATTCCCATACAAGCACCTTTATGGATTTCATCTAAAGCATTTATATTTTCTTCCATTTTTCACTCTCCTACTTATAATTTGTGAAAAACAATTTTTTTTATACCTAAAAAAGCATCCATTTCTTATTAAATCACTATTGATCTAACAAATTGAAAGCAATAAATGATCTGATTCAAATAAATTATATTAATATTATTTACTTCTAAAGGCATCAGTAGATTACCATCTAATTTTATATAATACTTTTAATCCATAAACCAGCAACAATACCCCATTTTTCTAATTAACAAGTTTTTATTCATACATATTAAAACTCGAATTCTTATCCTTTTAAAAACTCGAGTTTCTTTATTGTAATTCCAACCGCACCACATAGTACAATAGTGATAGTGATCTACAACTAAAAGTATATTCATTCCCCTATTCTAGTTCTTTGATATTCCATCATTCTTTTTTGTAAAGTAATATCACTATTTTTTTCAAACAATTGCCTTGTCTCATCCTCTTTATTAGTTTGGGTTTCACTTAAAAATTTTCTAAATATATTATAAGCATTTAAATCATCCTTATCAAAATCATATTCATATCTTTCCATAATTTCTTTTTGAATCATTCTATCTACATCTATAGAGGATAACAAAAGTTGACTTTCAAACCATTCAAAAGCTTCAACACATTCTTCCCAATATTGCTTTTGTCTTAATAAATAAGGTTCTGTTGTTGCTAACTTTTGGTATTTTTCTATATCAAATCCATTTGCTATATTATCCCTAGGATTCACAAAAAGCAAATAATCATTACCCGCCAATGGAATATTATAATCTTCAAATAAAGGAAGGATTTCTGCTATTATTAAAGACCCTAGGACATTAAATTGACTAAACAAGTTTTTATATTTATACAAATAATAATTAATAGGCGTAAATTGTGGAAAGTTGATATTAGAATAATAAGTTATCCATTCCAGAGAATTTTCCGTTATTGTATGCTGATAATTTTTCATATACTACCTCCTTATCTACATTGTATTTCTTATTTTTCTAATATATTTTACCATAACGTTGCCCCCTATATATTTGAACATCTTGTCAAAATATAGGCGAACTCATAAATACTGTTATGTTCGCTTGTTTATATTATTTATATTTCTTTAGGAATACTTAATTAGTTTGTTGTCTACTATTCTCCTTCAACTTTAAAAAGGAAATATCTTTGTACTATCATAATCCTACTATTGTAGTTTTTATCTAATAAAAACAGCATCAACCTACAGTACTAAAACAAATCCTTTTGAAATAGCACCTAACTCTTCGAAACTAGACATTACCGCTTGCTAGATACATAGTATCATAAAAAGGACCTTCGACCAGTCCTTTATCTGAATCCCAACAGTGCATTTACTAATGCAATCTTACACCAACAACAATTATTATACTAACACAGTATAATATTAAATTTTTAATAGTTCAAAATAAAGGTCACAAATCCTAACTCCCTATATATTTTGACACAAGTATCAAAAAATGGGATCAAAGTTTTATTAAAATTAACAATTTTATTTATATCTAATCGCTAAAGTGCGACTTTTAACCTTAATGGTGCTAATGACGTAGTTATTTACAACTTTTTTATTTAAATATCTTTAAGTCACCATAATGTATCTGTTGATCTAAGCGTAAACATTTTACTTTTTCATTAGGTTTAATTATTTCTTTTTCGATTTCTATTATACTACCTAAAGAAGATGTATGTAAATAGTCTCCTACATTTGTAGATTCATGTTGAGCATTTATCAAACCTTGTATATATTGTTCTTTTGTTAATATATATTCTTTAGTTTTATAATCGAGTAAAGGAGGATTTAGTTCAGCATCGCTATGTTCAAAATAGCCATACAAACCTTTAATAATATTTTTATAATTAGCATAGTCTAATTTATGAAGTAAAATAGCAAGATAACAATCATGTGTTAATCTTATCATTAATTCACGTTTTTTTCGTTCTTTTTCTAAAAAAGCTCTATCAGACCAACCATTTTCATTTTTATAATTATACTTATCTTCATATTCAACTATTGTATAGATATAACAATTAGCAAAGTTATGATAACACATATACATTTTTCTAATATCCTCTAAATCATCTAAAGAACTAGTACACAAAAACTCATAAAAAGCTTCTATTTCAATAACATTACTATATTGTCCCATACCAATTTTATATTTTCCCATAAAGCCCCCTATATTTTGTTTTGGCAAAATATTTAACCCCTAGGAATTTTGCCAAGTATAACAAAATTATCTGTGGAAATAAAATATACCAATCACATTAACTGATATTATATATATCAATGTCCGAAAAAGTTCGAACAGAAACCTCAATGGTGCCCTAAAGAAGGACGTACAATAACTTTTTTAAATATTTAACTCTAATCCTACACCAACTTCATTGATATCTAATTTTTTTGACATTTGTATTTTTGCTTTTAAAGATACACAATGACATGGATATAACAATTCGATATTATTTTCTTTTAAATAATCTATAGTTTTTTCTAACCTTTCATTTACATCAAATAAATGAAATCCACCAATAACTCCATATATTCTACCGTCATTACAAACTTTTTTAGCGTATTCTATTATATTGCAAATTCCACTATGAGAACATCCTGTTATAACAAATAAACCTTTTTCACTTTTATAAACAATTGCTGAATCATCGTTTATTGTATCATCAATTTTTTCTCCATTAACAATACTTTTTCCAATTGAATATCTCTGTTCAAAATCATTCAAAATAGGAATCTCTCCTAAATAGGTAATATGTTCGCTAATTTGAACTGGTTTTTTAGATAAATTTAATTGACAAACTTTTGATAGTTCTTCCTTAGATAAAGGACTTCCAATATATAAGCCAGTTGAGTCTTCTTTATAATCAAAACATTCTGGATGAGCAATTAACTCAATAGTTCTTTTTTCTTCAAAAAAATGTATTAAACCACCAGTATGATCATCATGACCATGTGATATAACTAATTTGTTAACATCATTCAAATTAATATTCATTTTCTTTGCATTTTCTATAATAACAGTTGAGTATCCTGTGTCAAATAATATTTTTTCATTGCCATCTTCAATATAATAACTTACTCCTGGTTCTGCTAAATAATACATATCAATGAATGTATTATTATCTTCTAATACTTTTAATTTCATAAATAATCCCTCATCGTATAGTATATTGTTTTTGACAATATACAAGTGTGTTTACTAAATTGGCATAATTTAGTAGAAAAATTCTTGTTACTAAAACTAATGTTTGCTATAATCATTTTAGGAACATTTAATAAGTTGGGTGGAGCCAAACTTCATAAAGAAGGGAGGCGATACAATGAACAAGAAAGATTTACTAATCTTTGCTCTAGTAATTATTATCTTCCTTTTACTATTATTGTTATTCATAACTTTAATATAAAAGAAATCCACCTAACTCATCCAATGATTTAGGTGGTAACCAATTAAATGGCAACACTCAACACTGGCATATTGAATGTTCCTTTTTTATTTTATGCAAGTTTCCTTGACATATTCATAATAACATAAAAACGACTTTTTGACAAGTCGTTTTCTATTGCTACTCGAAGTTCGAGTTTCCTATCAATCTGGTGCCGACTAAAGGACTTGAACCTTCGACCTACGCGTTACGAGGGCGTTGCTCTACCAACTGAGCTAAATCGGCATATTTGTTTTATAAAAATAGTATAGCATAAAAAGCTTATTAGGTTAATACTTTTTTCTTTTTTATTATACCACATTAAAACTCGAACTATAAATTTTAAAAGTCCGAGATTACTATCTGTTTGATATAGAAAACTACATTCGAAACTACGTATTAAGGCTTAGCCTCTAACATTATCTATAGAGTTTTCCATCATTAAGTTTTATTTATTATACTCTTTATAATTCTTAGTTAAAATTATCTCTCCTATTAAATCTAATATCATTCCAATAAATGCAATTATTCCTCCGATTACAAGCAAAACAATTTGTGGTATAAAATCTTTAATAATGAAAAGTGGTAAATAGAACAACGATTAAGCCTATTATAGATATTACCTCTCCTAATAGCATTAATTTATAACTTGTAGTTTTTTCTTGTTTACATTTTTTCTTAAACTCTTTTTTATTCATATTTATCCCTCTCTTGATAACTTCTAATTTGTACCACAAACAATCTTAAATTTTCTTTCGAATAAGTACAATCCCAACAACTGATATAATAAGAAAAATTGGTGCCACCCTAAAAAATAACCACTCAAACGAATGAAAAGCAACTCCTAAAACAGCATTTTCAGGATCATTATAATTCCAATTTAAATATGGACTATTTAATAAGAGAAAAACAGCGAAAATTATTATGGTAATTACACATAAGGAAATTAGTAACCAATAAATCATCTTTCTTCTTACGCTTCTTTCTTGAGATAATTGTAAGTTTATTATCTCTAATTTTTCAGAAATTACTTTTAAATCATCCACTCTAGACTCAGAAATATCTTCTCCAAGTAAAGTACTTACTGGTGTTTCAAAAACCTCTGATATCGAGATTAACATCTCTGCATCAGGAACTGACAACCCCTGCTCCCATTTAGAAATTGTTTGTCTCACCACATTTAACTGAATTGCGAGCTCTTCCTGTGAAAGTCCTCTGGATTTTCTTAATGATTTAATATTTTCCTTTAACACTTTAGAACAACTCCTTTCTTTACAAACTATTATATAAAGAATGATCCATTGCTACAAGCAATGCTTATTAACATTCAAAATCTATAATCCCAGTAAAAAGGAATAGCCACTTTTATATATTATAATATCTTTAATACTTTTTTTAATGCCCCTTCTAAAATATGAAAAAAGTAGCAATAATTTTATTCTACTTATAGTAATTTTACAAATGCTTTGTTCTTTGTTGTGCTTGGTCTGGCTGTACTGGGATTTCATCACCAAAAGATAGTTTAATTAAATCTATCATTTCCCTTAAATTTTCTAAGGATTGTCTTATATCGCTTTTTATTTCACTACTAGCCGCTACGTTTGCAATAGTATTGACTACCCCATATTGTGAGATATCTTCTAATACCTTTGGAGCAATATGTAGACTATCTATTACAATTCCTTTGCAATCTTTTAGACTTCTTTTAACTAAAAACTCCATTGTTTGATCTTGTAATAATTCCCTTGCACTACATTTGTTATCGGAAAAATTACTAATACCATTTAAACAAAAAAACGCCTTAGCCATATTAAATAGAAAATTAGGAGGAACAAATTCATAGTTTAAACAAACATTGACCATATCGATAAAATAATAAGTAACCTCTTTCTTCTTTATATCTTCACAATACTTCTTGCAATCTTCTTTAAATAACTTCTTTTTTTCTTCGCTCATATCTCCATAAGAAACTAGCATATCATACAATTTTTCGTAATTTCCAGAGTATACTGTTAAAAAGAAATTTCTACATAGTTTAGCATCACTATCACTTAACGCACATAATAGTCCCATATCTAAAAAGCAAATATTGTCGTCTTCATCTATACAAATATTCCCGCTATGCGGATCTCCATGAAAAACTATTTGCTTATCATTAAACAATGCCCAAAAACTTGACCTAATATAACTATTTAAAGCAGTAGTAATCCTAGTTTTATTTTCATCAGTTAATTCCATTTTATTAACAGTTTGAATTGTTATAAATTCCATAACAATTACATTATCAGTACAATATTCTTCATATAATCTAGGAACTTTAATTTTTTTAGTACCATTTACTTTCCCATTAACACTATCTGCAAAATTTTGATATATTTTTATGTTTTCTTTTTCATATGCAAAATCAGTTTCTTGTTCTATCCACTCTAAATATAAATCTAATGCGTGATCCCCCAGTAAAATTACTAAAATTTACAAACCTACCAAATCTATGCACAATTTTTTTTATTCGTTTTATATCTTCATCTATTGTTCTTGTAATATCTTTTCTTTTAATTTTTATTGCTACTTCTTCACCAGTTTTAAGTATTGCTCTATGCACTTGTGACACAGATGCAGCTCCAACTGGTTTATGCTCAATAAACCTAAATATATTTTCCAAATTAGTTCCATACTCTTGTTTTAATATTTCTTCAATTTCATCATAACTAATAGGATTACAATTATCACAAATGCTTGATAATATCTGTCTATCTTTTTCAGTAAACAAATTACCAAAATTCTGAGTTGCTAACATTTGAGCCAATTTAATATAAACTACACCCATTTTTTCAGAAAAATCCTTAATAATTATTCCATTATTTCTTCTTAGTATAAACTTATTAAATAATAATTTAATTGCCTGTATATATAACTTCATTTTAATCCCCCAAAATTAATTCGATTAGTATTATACTATAAAACCTAATTTTTTCCTATATTTTCATAAATACAAAAAGTCAACTTCTTTTGAAGTTGATACTATATGTTCTAATCTAACAAAAGTTAGAAAAGATTACTCAATGGTGGAGATGAGGAGAATCGAACTCCTGTCCGAAAACCAGACAAAGTAAACTTCTACAAGCTTAGTTAACTAATAAAAATTCGCTTACTTCCAAAGTAGTTAACGACTCAAAAAGTAAACTAGTCTAATATAATTCATCCTAAATCTTAGACAAATTTAGAATATACTCTACTAAAATGAATCCTATTCTTACTCCGTAGAGAAAAGTAAGATAAGATGCTTCCTAAATTATTAAGCGAAAGCTAATTGATTACTGTTTCCAGTTATATTTAATTTTGCTTGTAACGTAAGCCTACGACTTGCCATCTACTAGTCAAATGTTCCCGTCGAAACCATATCATCCCCGACTTGTTCTAAATTATATCATAAAAAAAAAGAAAAAGCAATTTACAAATATTGGTTTTTGTACTTGCTCATTTTTTGCATTTCCCTCTTTTGATCACGCTCTTTAATCGACTCACGTTTATCATAATTCTTCTTACCACGACAAAGTCCAAGCAAGATTTTGGCTTTATTATTTTTAAAATAAACTTTAAGAGGAACAAGAGTAAAACCCTGCATTTCGATTTTCTCTTTTAATTTTTTTATCTCCTTTTTATGAAGTAAAAGTTTACGTGTTCTTCTCTCCGTATGATTAAACTGATTTCCCTCTTTATATGGTGAAATAAACATATTAAGAAGAAAGACCTCATCAGATTTAATAATAGCATAACTATCTTTAATATTAGCAGAACCATTCCGGATCGATTTAATTTCTGTACCAGTAAGAGCAATACCAGCCTCAAAGGTTTCCTCTATGAAATAGTCATGCCTTGCTTTTCGATTTAAAATTTCCATTCTATCACTCCCCTGCTAATTCACTAAATGCTAAATCTGGATATCTTTGTGTAACAATTGCTTTATATTTTTCATAATAACTTCGATAATTAGGAAGAATCATATTATTAAGCTGACTATAAGGATAAACCTTAAAATTAAACTTTCCACGTAAATTAAATTTAGTATAGAGAAGCTCCGCTTTTGGGTTCTCAACAGAAACAGTAGTAACCCCATTATCGACAGTCTTTTTTATATCAACAGACATCATAAGACCAGTTAGCTTTTCCACTGTATCCTGTGCAGAAATATAATTACCCAAGGAATAAATAACCAGTGTTTTTCCAATATACTCAACAGGCTCTACAACATGAGGATGAGCTCCAATAATAATATCAACACCCAAATCTGATAAATAATGGGCAATTTTTTCTTGCTCTTCACTAACACCCAAAGAATATTCTGTCCCCCAATGCATTGCAACCATCACAACATCCACCTGATCACGAACTCTTTCAATATCCAACTTGGCAAGCTCATCAGAATAAACATTATTCAAATACTCTTTTCCAGTAGGCGGTACCAAACCATTCGTCCAAGTTGTATAAGAAAAAAAAGCATATTTTATACCATTTATCTCATAAATTCTAGGCTTATCTCTCTCTTCAAACGAAGTATAACTTCCTGCTGTAACCACACCTTCCTTACTGTTCCAATATTCTAATCCTGCCAAAACAGCCTTCTCTCCACAATCCATCGTATGATTAGTTGCAAGACTCACTAAATTAAAACCAGAATCAATAAAAGCATCTCCAACTTCTTGTGGAGAATTAAACCTAGGATAACTAGAAAGCCCAAGCTTGGTACCACCTAAAACAGTCTCCTGATTATAATAAGCAAGGTCATACTTACTAGTAATTGGTTTTGTTAATTCTAACATTGGTTTAAAATCATAACTACCATCTGCCTGTTTTGCATCTATATATAAAGAATTATGGATCAAAGCATCCCCAACCATTACCATACTAGCATAATACTCTTTTTTCTCTTCCTTTTCTACTTCCTGCTTAGGCTTCTTTTGAACAACTACTTCCTTTGGCGACAAAGAAGAGTAAGCTTGTATAGAAATACCAACTGCAACCAACGACAGTGCAATGACTGTCAAAACTCTCACTGATATTTCTAATTTCTTTTTCTTACCACTTCTTTTGGCCATAATACTACACCTTCTTTATTATTTCAAAATCAATAGTCTTCTCCTCTTTACTGGCACGAACTACCTTTACTAAAACACGTTCCCCAATCGTATAAGTGATATGACTTCTCTCTCCAGTCAATGTCATTCTCTCCTCATCATAGTGGAAAAAGTCAAGCATATCTCGAATAGGGACCAAACCTTCAATCAAATTATCAAGCTGAATAAACATTCCAAAACTCATAACAGAACAAATCATTCCTTCATATTCTTCCCCAATATGTTCCTCCATATACTCAGCCATCTTCATATCTTCAACTTCTCTCTCACAATCAACGCTAGCACGTTCCCTCGATGAAGAATGCTCTGCAATGTAGACCAACTTCTGTTCCCAGTGACTACGAGATCTTGCCGAAATATCCCCTTTAAAAAGATAAGTTCTAAGCAAGCGATGCACCGTTGTATCAGGATATCTCCTAATTGGTGACGTAAAATGTGTATAACACGGACTAGCAAGTCCATAATGTCCTAAATTTTCCTCTTTGTAAACTGCCTTTTGCATACTACGAAGAAGTAAACTGGATAAAATCTTAAATTCTTTTTTATCACTCAAAAAATTTACTAAATTTTGAATCGTTTTTGGCCTTGTATCTTTAATATTTCCAGGAATCTGATACCCAAGTGTCCCAATAAAACTCAAGTAACTACGAATTTTCTCCTCCTTTGGATACTCATGAATTCGGTAAATAAAAGGAAGTTCCATATAGAAAATATGGCTAGCCACACACTCATTCGCTGCAATCATAAAGTCCTCAATTAACATCTCTCCAAGTCCACGATCACGAAGAACAATAGTAGTAGGTTTACAATTTTCATCTACTAAAATTTTTGCTTCATCTACTTCAAAATCAATATATCCACGCTTTTCTTTCGCTTTCCGTAAAATTTTAGCAAGTTGCCCCATTTTATAAATAGACTCAGCAAATTCTGAATAATCCTCTGGTATTTCATTCTTCTCTAAAATAAGATTAACATTTTTATAGGTCATCTGCTTGCGAGAACATATCACACTCTCAAAAATTTCATAATCAACTTGCTTTCCATCAGAATCAAACTCCATCATACAAGAAATAGCAAGCCTGTCCACATTTGGATTTAATGAACAAATTCCGTTAGAAAGTTCATGAGGTAGCATTGGAATAACACGATCTACTAAATAAACACTAGTTCCTCTCTCCATCGCCTCAATATCTAAAGGACTTCCTTCTTTAACATAATAGGAAACATCTGCAATATGAACCCCCAATTTATAATGACCATTAGAAAGTTCTTCAATCGAAATAGCATCATCAATATCTTTAGTATCATCTCCATCAATAGTAAAGATCTCCATATCTCGTAAATCTCTTCTACCTGGAAGATCACTTTCTAAAACTTCCATTGGCATAGAAGAAACCTCCTGCTTGACTTCCTCACTAAACTCTGTTGGAATATTATATTTATAAACAATAGACAAAATATCAACACCAGGATCATTCTTATGTCCAATAATCTCTTCTACTTTTCCAGAATATCTTCCGTGATTATCTAACTTTCTGCCTAATGATACTACCACCTTATGTCCATCTACAGCATTAAGCGAATCTTCCCTTGCTACCTCTATTTTTAAATTAATTTTTGCATCATCCAAAGAAACATAGCCCTTATTATGGGAAAAATTAATCTCGCCAATATAATGAGTTGCCGCACGATGAAGAATTCTTAAAACTCTACCCTCTAGGCGATCAATATTCATCTTACTAGTAATCTCTACTAAAACAGTATCATCATGAATAGCACCATTCATATTATCCTTACTAACATATATATCATCATCAAGATCCTCAACATCAACAAAGCCAAAGCCTTTTTTATTAGCACGCATAATTCCTTTTTTCAAATGACTATTCTCAGTTAACATATACCTATCTTTATTTGTATGATAAACAGTAGCATCCTCCTCGAGTTTCTCTAACTCCTGAAGCAATACTTTCATATCATCAACACTACTCATACCAAGTAGATCACACATATCAAAAATATTGATTGCCCGATTCTCAGCTTTTAGTACTTCTATGATTTTTTCTCTCATTTCGTCACCCTCATATTCTATTCTTCTTTTATTATAAAATAAAAAAGCTTAAAAACAAAGCCTTTTTACATAAATGATGCCACTAAACAAATCACAAAGAACGAAAGTCCTAATAACAATGTAATTCGACTAATAACAAGTTCAGCACCACGTTCTTTTCTCTCCCTAAAAAGTTCTCCACTTCCACCAGAGATAATTCCTGCAGTACCCTCTGCCTTTCCACTTTGTAAAAGTACTATAATAATTAATAAAATGGATATTACTAATAACACAGCTTCCATCGAATCCCTCCAAATTTCTAACACACTTATATTATCACATAATAAAGAAGAATGCAACTAACGAACAATCTTTTTAACCTTTGATAACGCATACTCCGAGATAGGTTCATTAGCACAGTTGGCTAAGTCCTGTTCTAGATCTTTCATAAAAGTCCTAGAATTAGATGATTTTTTAACCCAATTATTCAGGTGCTTACATTCCGTTTTATCAAGAACAGAAACGTTTTGCATTTCGTAGTATAAAAACTTAGAAATTACAAAATTACACATCTTTATATTGGCATCACTAACACTTAAAGTAGTACTACCATCCAGACGAAAATACTTATCCATATCACATAAATATAGAAAATCATCTGTATACAAATAACTTCCGCGATTAATATCTTTTGCAACCACCTGCTTTTTAGTTAATTCATTAAAGTCTTCCATTAATTCAAAACTAGAAGTAAGCAAGTCACCACATAAAAATTCACCTGGTTTTTTATCTCCCCCAGTATCTTCTTTTTGACATTTTGGCAAATATTCCATCACATACCCACAATAAACACCATCAAAATCTAATAAAATATCCTTTGAATTCAAAATTCTTTTCAATTTTAACTCATTTTGAAAATATAAGTTTTTATCAAAAGTCATCAAATCTTTTTGTTTTCTCAAATTAATATCATATTTGAGTATTTTCAAAGCCTTATCATTATAACGAAATATAATTCCATCATGACCAGCACCTACTTTCTCTAATTGAGAAACAGAAGATAAAACTCTTAAATCACTTAAAAATACAACTTTATTAGGTATAATTATTTTTTTCATAATTCCCTCCAAACATTCCATAGTAGAAAAACAAAAAGAAAATATAGTTCCCTTCTATAGAATAAATCATTTTTTCTTCGCATATATAGTATCATTATTTTCAACAAAAAAATCATAATCATAAGCCATCACATCAGTAGCTCTAAAGACTGGTTCCAATAAAGGAAACCGCTCTAAAAATAAAGTATCACCAGGTTGATACGAAGTGTCATCTCCTGTAACAGAAAGCCGAGAAATCCTATCCATCATTTCATTTACATAAGTCTCCTCTAACTGTTCCATCTGTGAAATGCTCGTTTGATAATATATACTTAAAAACGAATAATACATATCTTCACTTACCTTAAATGAAGTAACAAAAGCAGGATCATAAATACGTTCACTTTCTTCATTTACTGTATAGGAACTATCACATAAAACAGTTCTCACTATCTTAAATAAAGCCAAATTCTCCTCCAATGAAAAATCCGAATGATTACAAGTATAATCAATCATATCAGAAAGAATATGATGAAAGAGATTAACTTTATAATTGTATCCTATAAATCTTTTTGTATCACCAATTGTTTCAAAACTACTATCTAAGTCACTATTTCGCCCAAGTGCAGCATCCATAGAACCCAGTATTTTATAAAAGCTATAAATATCCTCCTCACTATCACATCCCAAAAATTCATAAAATTTTTCTAAATCAGTATCAAATATAGAATTATAATAATCCTCAACTTCTGCCTTTTCATTACAAACAGCAAATAAGAAAAGCAAAGCTTCATACTTTCTTTCATATGAATAAATAAAATAATCTTTACTCAAGGAACCATCGTTTACATTATAAAAAGCAGATTCAGCCGATGCCTCCGTAACTAAACTAATATCATCGGTCTTACAACAAATCTCCTTATACTGTTGCCCCTTTTGTAACCGATCCTCACATATTATTTGCCTAGTATGATTTAGTTCGTGAGACAAAACACGAGTAAGAAAAGCAGAAAAAGACTCACCAGTATATTCACAAACTTCCATAATTGATTTATAGCACAAAACAATAGTATTCGTATTATCTTGATAAAATCCCATTGTAGATAAATTCCCCTCTATCTCTCCAAAAACAATACTAAGTGTTTGAAATTTACAAATATCTTCACTAATATCACCAGACGAATTAGCAACAAGATCATCTATAACCTGATCAAAAGCAGTTTCAAACCATATTTGGCATTGAAATAAATCGAAATCATTCCCCGAGACTTCACAAAATGCACTGCTAAATCCTTCGTGTTCCTTAAGAAACTCACTAGAATTAGTCCTTACTGCCCCTTTAACCTTTTCAATGTCACCATCCCATACAAAATCACACTTACTTGTAGTTTTTGAACATTCAATAACATCAGCAATCTCTTCATCAGTTAATAATGACTCAAGTCCCGTATATTCCAAATCATTAGACGTAAAATATTGTGAAAAAGATGAAAATAAATCATCTCTTAACCTATCTACATTCACAACATTTTTATGAATAGAAGAAATTATCATTGCTCTTTCTTCTATTTTAGAACATCCAGATGAAAACAAAACAGGAAAGGACATTCCAATCAAAAAAGCCCGAAGCTTCTTCTGTAATCTTTCTTTCATAGCTCCCCCTCTAAATGCTACATATTATAACACATATGACTAATCAACACAAGAAAAAGAAACTACAACTTATAGTTTCTTAAAACTCTATTTCTTTCATTTTATGATGAATATGCTTTAAATATCTTATTAAGTCACCCGTTTTTATTTTAATATGTCTCTGATTCGTACCAGTATTGCAAGCAAAATATTTGCTATCAAGAATTTCTTTATCAATAATAACCTGTACATAATCATCTAAATCAGAAATTACACTAAGCACTGTTAATGAACCTGGTATAACCCCCAAAATTCTCTCCATTTCTTCTCCATTTGCAAAAGAAAGGCCAGAGATACCAATCTTTTTCTCCAGAAGTTTGACATCCAAATTTTTCTTTGCAGGAAGTACTATCAAGAAAAAAGTTGTGTGTTTTTTATTAGTAAGCAAAATACTTTTACGAATTTCGCAATTTAAGGACTTATCAATCGCTATACATTCCTCCATTGTTTCCACAGCATCATTCAAAACGTACTCATAATCAATCTTTAGCCTTTCAAATAAAGAAAAAATCTTCTCTTCTAAATCATTAAAATAAGATGTGGGCCTCTCGACGCTGATTTGTGAAATACTAACCATTAATTTCTTCCTCGATTCGCATTAACTGATTATATTTGCAGATACGATCCGTTCTAGACATAGAGCCTGTCTTTATTTGACCCAAATTAAGTCCAACTGCAAGATCAGCAATTGTAGTGTCCTCGGTCTCTCCACTTCTATGAGAAAGTACTGTTTTATAACTATGATCTTTTGCAAGTTCAATCGTCTCTAAGGTTTCAGTAATAGTACCAATCTGATTTACTTTTAATAAAATCGCATTCCCTGCCTTTTTATCAATTCCCATTTGTAGACATTTTTTATTCGTCACAAACAGATCATCTCCAACTAATTGAATCTTATCTCCTAGGCGTTCAGTAATCTTAGAAAAACCTTCCCAATCATTTTCATCAACAGGATCCTCAATTGAAACAATTGGATAAGTACTAACCAACTCCTCATAAAACTCAATTAATTCATCACTTGTTAATTCTTTCCCTTCTAAACAATAAACTCCATTCTGATAGAATTCACTAGCGGCAACGTCAATTGCAATCTTAACATCCTCACCTGGAACATAACCTGCCTTTTTTATCGCCTCCATAATAAGCTCAAATCCTTCTTTGTTAGAAGACAAATTAGGTGCAAAACCACCTTCATCCCCAACACCAGTAAAGTACCCCTTATCATTTAAAACCTTTTTCAAACTATGGAATACTTCGGCACCAACTCGAATTCGTTCACGAATACTATCTCGTTGTGGAATAATCATAAACTCTTGAAAATCGAGATTATTATCGGCATGAGCCCCACCGTTTAAAATATTAATCATAGGAACCGGCATACCCTTACCATCACCAACATATTCATATAACGACTTTCCTGAAGCAGTAGCACTTGCCTTCAAAGCTGCCATACTAACCCCCAAAATAGCATTGGCACCTAACTTAGACTTTGTCTCAGTACCATCTAACGCAATCATCGCATAATCAAGCTCTTTTTGATCTTCGGCATCCATTCCCACAACCAAATCACGAAGAACAGTATTTACATTTTCTACCGCTTTTAAAACACCTTTTCCGTTATAACGATTTCCACCATCACGCATTTCTAAAGCCTCTCGCTCACCAGTAGAAGCACCACTAGGGACAATAGCCCTACCTAAAACCCCATTTTCTAAAATAACATCTACTTCCACAGTTGGATTTCCTCTTGAATCCAAAACTTCTCTTCCAACTACATTTTTAATCTTCATATTCTTCCTCCTTTATTACATTTTCACAAGCACTTTATGAACTTTAGCACTTTCTAAAGCAATTCCCTTTGATTCCTTATATTCTGAAAATCCCTTCCAATAGCAAGTAGCAGTCAAATTTCCATAGGAATCAAGAGAAGCAATCATAGGTTCTTCTAATATAGACCCATAATAACCAGCAAAAGACAAAAGTTGCATATCTAAAACATCACAATAATAAGTCAAACGTTGAAGGGAACGTTGTCTATTTTTTTTATCACTATCTCGATTAAAGGCTAAATACACATTTTCAATTCCAATCAATGAGGCCTCAGCCAAGACCTCCTGACATTGTTTAACTTCACCCTTTTCTCCACTGATTTCTAGTATTAAAGCATTCTTTTCCATAATATTCCCCTCCCTTACTTTATTTATTTAACATAGAGACATACTCTTTGAACTCGCCTCCACGCTCTTCACACTCCTTATATTGATCCCATGATGCCGAAGCAGGAGAAAGCAACACAACCTCTCCACTACTAGCAAGTTCCACACACTTTGGGAAAGCCTCCTTTAATGTCTCAAAAATATAAGTCGGCTTATCAATAGAAGTCCCATATTCCAACACTCGATTACGACATTGACCAATTCCGACAATAGCCTTCACTCCACCTATATAAGGAGTAAGTTCCTCAAAGTTTTGTCCTCGTTCAAGTCCACCAAGTATGAGTATCTGAGGCTCTTTGAAGGAAGAAAGTGCTATCTGAGTACACTTTATATTAGTTGCTTCCGTATCATTATAGTACTTAACACCATCCACAGTATCAACATACTCCAACCGATGCTCCACTCCTTTGAAAGTAGAAATAACACTCAAAATAACATCATCAGAAACCCCAAATTCTTTAGAAATCATAATAGATGCCATCACATTTTCTAAATTATGACGTCCTTTAATAAAAACATCTGCAGTATTTAACACCTTCTCACCATAATAATAAATAGCATCCTCTTTTATATAACAACCATTCACTTCATTTTTACTAGAAAAGTACTTCGTAGTAGACAAAATATTTTTCGTAACTTCTAAAACATCTTCATTCTCAATATTTAAAATAGCAACATCTTCTTCTTTTTGATTATAAAACATTTTCGACTTTACCATCTTATAATGCTCATACGTTTTCATAAAATCAATATGTGCTTCTGTTAAATTTGTAAAAAGAGCAATATGGGGCCTAAACTCCTTTAAATTTTCTCCCTGTTGACAAGAAACTTCCATTACAATGATATCATCTTTTTTCAGTTTCTTTAAAAAACTACATAGAGGAAAACCAATATTCCCTGCTAAATGAACTCTATCACCAAAAGCTTCTTTTAATATTTCATAAGTAAGTGTAGTAGTGGTTGTTTTCCCATTAGTTCCTGTAATACCAATCAAAGTAACATCCTCTGGTAAAAGTCTATATGCCATTTCCACTTCATTAATAACTTCAATTCCAAGTTCCCTTGCCTTTTCTACATAAATATGATCAATAGGAACACCTGGATTTTTAATTAAAAAATCAAAACTATCATCAAGTAAATCATCGGGATGAGAGCCAAATATCAGCCTTACACCTAAATTCCGAAGTTCCTCCACCTGATCTTTATTCATTTTATCTTCACTTTTACTGTCATTTAATACTACATCACATTCTCGCTCTATCAGAACCTTAGCCGCTTCATACCCACTGCGTGCCATTCCAAGTATTAAAATTTTTTGTTTTAAAAACATAATATCACCTAATATCATTATACTATAAGTAGACACATTTTAAACATCAAATTACAAAAGTTAGATTGTAAAAAAAATAAGCAAATGATATAATAAGGAAGAATAGTGGAGGGAGAATATGAAGGTAATTACTTTAGAAGAAAAAGACTTTGAACAATATGCTAAAAACCATCGATATAGAAATTATTACCAATCAGCAGCATACGCCCACACCATGATTAAGTTTGGATACAAAGCACACTACATCGGTATAATTGATGAAACCGACACTCTAATCGGTGCCACCTTGCTTCTATATAAAGAAGTTTTTATGAATAGCAAAATGGCCTATGCTCCCCGTGGAATTCTTTTTGATTATGGAAATTCATTTATAGTAAAAGAGTTTGCTAGTAAACTAAAATCTTTACTTGGAAAACAAGGGTTTATGTATTTAAAAATGGATCCATTAATTCCAGTTTCTATTAGAGACTCCAAAGGAAACATCCTAAACTTAAATAATGAAGTAAATTTAATACTAGCCAATTTAAAAAATGCTGGTTTTCAACACAAAGGAAATAATTTATACTTTGAAAATGAAAAATCTAGGTTTGAAGCCTTAGTATTATTAAATCGCAGCATAAATGAAATATTTGAAAGTTTTGATAAAAGAACACGTCATAAGATTAGAAAAGCAGAGAGAAGTGGAATTAAAATATACAGCGATTCCGCACTAAATGTGGAACCATTATACAATTTTATTAAGAAAAAGCATACAAGAACTCTAAATTATTATAAAGAATTATGTAAAAACTTTGCAGGAAATATCGATTTATATTATGCCGTTCTAGATACAGAGCAATTCGTAATTAGTAGTAAAGCACTTTATGAGGAAGAACTAGATCATAATGATAAATTAGCAAAACTAATACAAGATCCAACTAAAAAAGGGATTAGTCAGAGAAACACATTAAACAAAAAAATGGAGTCTGATAAATTAATCAATATTTATAAAAAGGATATGATAATGGCTACAAGGCTTTTAAAAGAAAACCCTGATGGTTTTGTCGTGGGAGGTGCTCTTGCCATTCATTATGATAATGCCTCCTATCTAGTAATTGAGGGATTTAACAAAAAATACAAAGCATTAAATCCCAATTATCTATTAAAATGGCAAATGATTAAAGATTATAGGCAAAAAGGGTACAAGTATTTTAATTTAAATGCAGTAAGTGGTGCCTTCGAAGACATTGAAAACGACTATGAAGGATTAAACGAAATGAAACTAGGCTATGGCTCTGTTATCACGGAATATATAGGAGAATTCGATATTATCCTAAACGGATTAACTTACAACCTATATCGAAGTTTTAATAAAGATAAAGATGAAAAGCAAATAAGAAAGCAAACAAAGAAAACTGATAAATAAAATCAGTTTTTTATTTGTATACAAAAAGAAAGAATCAATAGTATGACTCTTTCTAATATCAATATAAATTATTCAGAAATTGTACTTACAACACCTGAAGCAACAGTACGTCCACCTTCACGGATAGAGAACTTAGTACCTTGCTCTAAAGCAATTGGGTGAATTAACTCAACATCAATTGATAAGTTATCACCTGGCATAACCATTTCTACACCTTCAGGTAGTGTAATAACACCAGTTACGTCTGTAGTTCTGAAATAGAACTGAGGACGATAGTTTGTGAAGAATGGAGTATGACGTCCACCTTCTTCTTTGCTTAATACGTAAATTTCAGCTTTGAACTTAGTATGAGGTGTAACACTAGCTGGTTTAGCAAGTACTTGACCACGCTCAACTTGTTCACGAGAAATACCACGTAAAAGTACTCCAGCGTTATCTCCTGCTTGTGCATAATCAAGTTGTTTACGGAACATTTCAATTCCTGTAACAACAGTTTTTTGAGTATCTTTAATACCAACGATTTCAACTTCATCGTTAAGTTTTAATTGACCACGTTCAACACGTCCTGTAACAACAGTTCCACGTCCAGTAATTGTAAATACATCTTCAATACTCATTAAGAATGGTTTGTCAGTATCACGTTCTGGAGTTGGGATCCATTCATCAACTGCAGCCATTAAGTCTTCAACAGCCTTAACTGCATCAGCATCTCCTTCAAGAGCTTTAAGTGCAGAACCACGGATTACTGGAGTATCGTCTCCTTCGAAACCATATTCGTTTAATAAATCACGAACTTCCATTTCAACTAAATCTAAAAGTTCAGCATCGTCAACCATATCGCACTTGTTTAAGAACACTACCATTCTAGGTACACCAACTTGACGAGCAAGTAAGATATGTTCACGAGTTTGTGCCATAGGTCCATCTGTTGCAGCAATAACAAGGATAGCACCATCCATTTGTGCAGCACCTGTAATCATATTTTTAACATAATCAGCATGTCCTGGACAGTCAACGTGTGCATAATGTCTATTATCAGTACTATACTCAACGTGAGCAGTATTGATAGTAATACCACGTTCTCTTTCTTCTGGAGCTTTATCGATGTTTTCAAAATCAACAGCAGTATTTCCATTTTTACCAGCTAATACTTTAGTAATAGCAGCAGTAGTTGTAGTTTTACCATGATCTACGTGTCCAATTGTACCAACGTTAACGTGTGGTTTTGAACGATCAAATTTTTCTTTTGCCATTTGCAATTCCTCCTTTTTTCTAATTACAACTTATATTTTATCTAACAATTGAAGTTTTTTCAACTGTTTTGATACTTTTTTAATAACTTTTTAATTTCCACTCTTTTTAATAATTTCTTCAGCAATATTTTTAGGAACTTCTTCATAATGATCAAATGTCATAACAAAGTTTCCACGACCTTGCGTATTACTACGTAAGTTTGTTGCATATCCAAACATTTCAGAAAGTGGTACCATTGCAGAAAGTTTTACTGCATTTCCTTGGCTTTCTTGTCCAAGCGGACGTCCACGACGAGATGTTAAGTCACCCATAACGTTACCAAAGTACTCATCAGGTGTTGTAACATCTACCCTCATAATTGGCTCTAAAAGCACCGCTTGACAATGTTTCTTCGCTTCTTTTAAAGCTAGACTAGCAGCAATTTTGAATGCCATTTCATTAGAGTCAACATCATGATAACTACCATCATATAATGTTGCTTTAATATCAATCATTGGATACCCTGCTAAAATACCAGTTTGCATTGCCTCTTGTAATCCTTTATCAACAACTGGAATATATTCACGAGGAACAACACCACCAACAATAGCATCCACGAATTCATAACCTTTATCTTGATTAGGTTCAAATTTAACCCAAACGTGTCCATATTGTCCACGTCCACCAGATTGCTTAATGTATTTACCTTCACACTCACCAGCTGCTTTAATGGTCTCACGATAAGCAACTTGTGGAGCACCAACATTTGCTTCTACGTGGAACTCACGTTTCATACGATCTACAAGTACATCTAAGTGTAACTCACCCATACCAGCGATAACAGTTTGACCTGTTTCATGGTCTGTATGAACTTTAAATGTAGGATCTTCTTCAGCAAGCTTTTGTAAAGCAATTGCCATTTTATCCTGATCTGCTTTTGACTTAGGTTCAACAGCAAGTTGAATAACTGGCTCTGGTACACTAAGTTGTTCTAAGATAATTGGTTTTTTCTCATCACATAGAGTATCCCCTGTAGTTGTATTTTTAAGTCCAACTGCAGCCGCAATATCTCCTGTATATACATCACTAATCTCATTACGAGTATTTGCATGCATCTGTAAGATACGACCAATTCTTTCTTTACTATCTTTTGTAGAATTAAGTACATAACTACCACTTGATAAATGACCAGAATAAACTCTGAAGAATGTAAGACGTCCAACGAATGGATCAGTCATAACTTTAAATGCCAAAGCACTAAATGGTTCATCGTCTTTTGGATGACGAACTTCTTCTTCTCCTTTTAAGTTATGTCCCTTAATTGACTCAGTATCAAGTGGACTTGGTAAATAGTCAATAACTGCATCAAGTAATGGTTTAATACCCTTATTACCTAAAGCAGTACCACACATAACTGGGAAGAATTCTGCAGCAAGTGTACCTTTACGGATAGCACGTTTAATCATATCGATTGTAACTTCTTCTCCTTCAAGATACTTCTCCATCATTTCATCATCAAATTCTGCTACTGCCTCAATTAAATCATTACGACGTTCTTCAGCAATAGACTTTAAATCTGCAGGAATCTCAATCTCTTTTGCTTCCTCTTCTGCACCACCATCGTATTCCACAGCAGTCATTGTAACAAGATCAATAACACCACGGAATTCGCTTTCTGCACCAATTGGCCATTCAATAGGTTTAGCATTAACTCCTAAACGGTCTTTTATTGTTTTTAGACTATATTCAAAGTTTGCACCCATCTTATCCATTTTGTTTGCAAAAATGATTCTTGGAACTTTAAATTCATCAGCTTGACGCCAAACAGTCTCCATTTGAGACTCAACACCTGCTTGAGAATCCAAAAGTGCAACAGAACCATCAAGTACTCTAAGACTACGACTAACTTCAATTGTAAAGTCTACGTGTCCTGGTGTATCGATGATATTGTAACGATACCCTTTCCAATGAGCAGTTGTTGCTGCAGAAGTGATAGTAATACCACGTTCTTTTTCTTGTTCCATCCAGTCCATTTGACTAGCACCTTCATGAGTTTCACCAATCTTATGGATTTTACCTGTATGATATAAAATACGTTCTGTCGTCGTTGTTTTACCGGCATCAATGTGAGCCATAATACCAAAATTTCTTGTCTTATCTAAAGACGTATCTCTTGCCATAATTTCTCCTTCCTACCATCTATAGTGAGCGAAAGCCTTATTAGCTTCTGCCATTCTATGTGTATCTTCACGTTTTTTCACTGCGGCACCTGTTCCATTAGATGCATCAATAAGTTCATTAGCTAAATTCTCAGCCATCCCTTTTCCACCACGAAGACGAGAATACTTAGTTAACCAACGAAGTGCTAAAGCTTGACTTCTAGCTGGACTAACTTCGATAGGAACTTGATAATTTGATCCTCCTACACGACGTGATTTAACTTCCAATGCTGGTTTAATATTTTCCATTGCTTCGTTAAATACCTCAAGTGGATCTTTTCCAGTCTTGTTTTTTACTGTTTCAAATGCTTCATAAACAATAGTTTGAGCTGTTCCCTTTTTACCATCAAGCATAATTGTATTAATTAACTTTGTAACAACTTTTGACTTGTATATAGGATCTGCAAGAACATCTCTTTTTACTGCACGTCTTTTACGCATTTTTACTTCCTCCTTCCAAATTTACTTTCTAGTTTTTAGGTCTTTTCGCACCATATTTACTACGACCTTGTTTACGATCTTTCACACCAGCGGTATCAAGCGTTCCACGAACGATATGATAACGTACACCGATTAAGTCTTTTACACGACCACCACGTACAAGTACTACACTATGCTCTTGTAAGTTATGGCCAATTCCAGGAATATAAGTATCCACTTCTTTTCCATTACTTAGACGAACACGTGCATATTTACGTAATGCAGAGTTTGGTTTCTTTGGTGTCTTCGTACCAACACGAGTACAAACACCGCGTTTTTGTGGAGATGGATTATTAGTAGCTTTCTTTTGAATAGTATTAATTCCAACTCCTAACACTGGAGCTTTACTTTTACGTACCTTTTGACCTCTACCTTTACGAACTAATTGGTTGATTGTAGTCATATTTTATAAGTCTCCTTTCTTTACACATATCCAGGTGTATCATTTTAACCCTTAAATAAAATTTTGCAGCAATGCAAAACCAATTTAATTAGCAAAATTAATATATCACTACTATATGCCAAAGTCAAGCAAAACTTTCCAACAAAAAACCAGCATCCATTCTGAAAATGAAAAAAAAGAGAAGCATTTTAACATTATCTCCTACTTCTCTTTTCATAAGCTCCTTTTATCTTACGGCAAGTACTCTCTGTAGTTTGCATCTTCTCTATATAATCAATCAAATATTGATTTGCCTCTTTTTGTCGGTTTAAACAAACCATCTCATCAAAAATAGCTTCAAAACCTATGGAACCCTCATCGGTATCTAAACCAACAAGTTTTTGTTCTATAATAAAATCCAATTTTTCTACTATATCGAAATCACTACGAGTAGTAACAAGAAATTCAGATAAAATGCTTTTTCGATATAACTCCAAATTTTCATCAATTCTCATATTATTTCGCTTCAAATTAATTAGCAACTCTTCAAAACTACTACCAAGTTGAATATGAGCATTATAATTACCCGATTCATTCAAACACTTAAGTCTTTCTTTTTCTCGCATAATATTAGAAAGTTGCAATAAAGCTGATTGGTATTCTTCCTCACTAACGATTCTGTTTTTCATAACAAAATTCTACTTAGAGCCTTCCTCTTCAATATCATATAAAGGCTCTGGTGAATCTTTTCCAACCCCCAAATTAAAGGAAATGAGTGCAACAACAATTAAAAAGAAAATAAATATACAAACAAAAGTTATCATAGCACTTAAGCTAAATCCCTTATCATCTAATTTTTTCATATAACTCCCTCTTTCTGTTCACTATATTTTATATAAAAATACCCTTTTTGTAAAGAAAATTTTATTTTTCCAAAATAGCATCTATCGGCCTAATCTTCGTAATCCTACTAATAGAAGCAAAAGTAATAAGATTAGCAAAGAAAAGAATAAACACTAACATAAAGAAAGGTACAAATGGATGTGTAATAATACCCCTTACAGTAAAAAACAAATGATCAAATAATGACTTATTTAATAAATAAACAGTTAAAAACCAGAATATCATAAATAAGATCCAAGATAAAACGCCAATCACAAGGGCCTCATAATCAAATATTTTTATAATATCTCCTCTTCTGGCACCGAGAGCACGTAAAATACCAATCTCTTTTCTAGAGTAAGAAATAGATGTTGCCAAAAAATTAGAATACAAAAGGAAAGTAAACAAAACAAATACCAAGCTTGCAATCAATATATAAAACCATAACCCCTCATAAACACCAATAACATTAAGTATAGTAGTGTCATATTTCATATCAATTGTATAATAAGTTCCTGGATTTTTCATATTTAAAGAATCATAAGTAAAAGGAAATTTTTTTAGTATAGAAGCTTGCCTTTTCATATCATCATTATAAAATTGTACAAATAAACATCGCTTAGAAACTGGTTGATAATCTTTTAAATAATCATCGCTGACATAATCCTTCCCATCAAGGGAAATACCTGCAATAAAAACAGGAGTAGATTCCGTGGAAAAAGTAACAAGATTATGAGTGGTAAGTGTAAGAGATAGGTGTGCCAATTTATCGTCTAAAATATATTGATTTAAAAGCTCATATAACAACTGATCCGGATTTTCATTGGGTTTTAAAGAGGCATAAACCTCAAATCTTGTTTTAAATTCTGGGTCTAGTCTTAACAAAGAATCTTTAGAAATCAAAATTTGTTTTCTAGATAAATGAGTAAAAGAAGAAATGCCTCCTTTAGTCAAAGCAGAAACTTCCCCCTGCAATGATAATAAATCTCCTTCAATGCGATCAGCGGAATTCTGTAACGACATTCGATTTAAAATAGATTCACGACGTACTAAAAGCTTTGCCTCCTCAGTAAACCCTTTTACATAAACGTCAGAACTATGATAAAGATAACTTTCTGAAAAGTATTTTCGCAAATCCTCATCATCAAATGCCCCTTTTTCTTTAGAAGAGAGAAACAACTTATCATCATCATTGCGAATCCCAACAATAAAAACAGAATTAGAACCCAAAGCAATTGGATGATCAGATGTTACAAAGTCCTGATAATTTTTAGGAAAATATAGCTTACCATTACTGTCCATAATACCAAACTTGATAGCATAATCAGCAAAATATTTAGAAACAACCATCTCATTTGAATGAATAGGAAGCCTACCAATTACATCCCCCAGCACTCTCTCATCTGTAAGCTCAATAAAATTAAAAAAATTGGGAACAGTTTCATAATAAGAATTATGCTTTTGAGAAGATGGATTCTCACCAAAATGAAAAGTCAAAAGTTCACCATCATCAAACAAAGAATAAGCTGGATTAATCTTACTTTTAGTAAGCATAGAAAGCTTCTCAAAGTCCCTATCATCTAACTGTAAATAATCGGTTTCTCCAAGTGGGTATATTTTGCTATTTCGTAAATGATAAACATAATTTTCATTATCGTAAATTACACTGGTTGTAAACTGAATCGGATTAAATAAAAGACTATTCACAGTAAATCCCATAAAAAGAAGAGAAATAGCAGTCAAAAGTATAGTCATAAACAGTTTAACTGGCTTTCTTTTTAAATTAGAAAGAGCCATTTTAAAAGCATAAGAAAATGGTAAGTGAGAGGGATGAAAAGATACTTCCTTTTCTATTACCTCCGAACTAGGTGCCGTATCAGAAACAATCGCTCCATCAGCTACTTTAATAATTCTATCCGCATAATGTTCTGCTGATTCAAGATCATGAGAGACAACAATGACTAGTTGCCTCTTACTAATTTCCTTTAATATCTCAAAAATCTGAGTACTAGAAGCTGCATCCAAATTTCCTGTAGGTTCATCAGCCAAAATCATTTGTGGATGTTTAATAAGGGCACGGGCAATCGCTACCCGTTGCTTTTGACCACCTGATAACTCATTAATTTTGCGTTTTTCTAATCCCTCTAGATCTAATAAACGAAGAAGTTCATCCATTTCCTGGAAAGATAAATTTTTATTTTGAAGTTTTAAAGCAAGCTCTATATTTTCATAAACATTGTACTGTTCTAAAATATTAAAATCCTGAAAAACAAAACCAACATAAGTATTACGATAAGCATCACTCTCATCTTTTTGAAGTCTAGAAATACTCTTACCGTTTAGCAAAATTTCACCAGAAGAGGGAGCATCAAGGCCACCTAAAAGATTTAATAAAGTTGATTTACCACAGCCACTTTTTCCAACAATAAAAACAAGACCACTAGTTCCAAACAAAAGATTAATATCTTCAAGTGCTTTTGTATCACTACCATATCTCGACTGATAAGTTTTCCCAACGCCCTTTAATTCTATCATCTAGACCCCTCCTATCTTGATTATACAAAAGATTAAAAGAATTGTATATAAATTTAGGCAAAGAAAAAAGAGCTTAACACTTAACTCTTCATACTTTTAATATAACTTCGTACTTTTTCCTCATCACGAAATTTTGGTGCAATCTCATCAAAATAAATTACTTTATCATCTCTAAAAAGCTGATTAGTAAATTCATAAAGCTCACTATCAAAAGAAAATTTATTTAAAAAATCATACTCATCACGACAAAGAATAAGTGTTTCAAAATCTTGGGCCAACAAAAGTGAAACGCTACATATAAACTGTTTCTTTACATCATCCCATTTAGAAGGAGGTAATTTTTCATTATAACCCTTTTTATAAAATCGATAATACGTAGATTTAACCTTATAATCATCCTCCAATATCATATCTTCAAAATCAATCATTAAACCACATCGATCTCTAAAAGAAACAAGGTTATTAGCCAGCCGAATATCATTTGCAATAAATTCATTCATATGCAAAAAACGAAGTTGCGAACAAATATCAAGAGTTGCCTGATAACGAACATCATAAGGAATAATAGAACATAAATCATCAGAAAAGTCTACTGCCCCGTCATAATACTTAGATACATAACCTTCATCACGATCATAAACATATACTTTACCAGTAGGAAAAGCATTAACACCCTCATAAGATAAATTACGAAATCGGTCGATAACTGTTCTTTTATCATCTGTACATTTATCAAAAATTTTAAGCAGATATTGTACCCCCCCAATTTCCCTTTGGGCAAATTTAGAATGCTTTCCACTTTCTCTTCGAACTAGATTCTCATAACCGTCCATATATATAACATCCTGCCATTCCATTATTACCGCCTCCAAAATCGCCACTTATTATAACATAAATAACAAAAAATGTACAGAAAAAACACATCTCGAAAGATGTGTCTTAAATCTATTCCATAAATTGATCTTCTAACTTCTCAAGTGGCTCTTCATCAATGAATTCACTTTTTAAAGCATAATCAATATCACGGTATTGGCGAGAACCAGTTCCAGCAGGAATTAGTTTACCAATAATAACATTTTCTTTTAATCCCTCTAATGGATCTATTTTTCCACGAATAGCAGCATCGGTCAAGATTCTAGTTGTCTCTTGGAATGATGCAGCAGATAAGAAAGAATCAGTTTCAAGGGAAGCTTTCGTAATTCCAAGTAACACTGGTTTTCCTAAAGCTGGTTTTTTACCCTTTAATACTACTTCTGTATTTCCATCTGTAAATTCACGGAAATTAACAAGAGAACCAGGTAAGAATTTTGTATCTCCACTTTCTACGATTCTCATCTTGCTAATCATACGACGAGCAATGATTTCAACGTGCTTATCAGATATATCAACACCTTGAGAACGGTATGTGTGTTGTACTTCTTTTAGAATATATTCTTGTGTAGTGATTGGATCCGTTACAGCAAGCAACTCTTTAGGACTAATTGCACCTTCTGTAAGACGATCACCACAATGAACTTCATCACCTTTTTCGATACAAAGCTTTGCAGCATAATTAGTAACGTGTTCTTTTGTCTCTAATTTATTAGTAACACTGATCTTATATTTACCGTGATCTTCTTTGATCTTAGTAACTTTACCATCAATCTCTGCAATCGTTGCTTTTCCTTTTGGATTACGTGCTTCAAATAACTCTTGTACACGTGGAAGACCTTGCGTAATATCTTCTCCACCAGCAACACCACCAGTATGGAATGTACGCATAGTAAGCTGAGTACCTGGCTCACCAATAGATTGTGCAGCCATAACACCAACTGCCTCACCAATTTCAACAATATTACCTGTTGCAAGGTTACGTCCATAACATTTTTGACAGATACCATTTACAGTATTACATATTAAGATATTTCTAATTTCAACTTCTGTAATTCCAGCAGCAATTACTTTCTCAGCAAGAGACTCTGTAATTAACTGAAGTTTATCAACGATAACTTCTTTAGTTTCTGGATGAAGAATCTTTTTATTTGCATAACGTCCAACGATACGATCATAAAGTCCCTCAATAACAGTACCAGTCTTTTCATTGATAAAGTCACGAACAACAACACCTTGATCCGTTCCACAATCTTCTTCACGAATGATCATATCTTGACTGACATCAACAAGACGTCTTGTTAAATATCCAGAATCCGCTGTCTTCAATGCCGTATCTGCAAGACCCTTACGAGTACCATGAGTAGACAAGAAGAATTCTGATACGGAAAGTCCCTCTTTAAATGAAGATAATACTGGAATTTCTACAGACTCACCATTTGGTTTTGCCATAATACCACGCATACCAGCAACCTGTGTAAAGTTCGAGATATTACCACGAGCCTTAGAATGCATCATCATAAAGATTGGGTTATCAATATCGCTATTTGCAATTTCTTCAAGTTCCTTTTGAACCTGATCCTTTGCCCCATTCCAAGTTTCAATTACTTTGTTAAAACGTTCATCCTCTGTAATTAAACCTCGTTTATATTGTTTGTTAATTTTATCAACAACTTTTTGGGCCTCTTCAACAATGGCTCTCTTGTTCTTACTAGTCTCAACATCGGAAATACTAATAGTAATACCAGCAATTGTAGAATATTTAAATCCTAAATCTTTTAAATTATCAAGCATTGCAGAAGTCTCAGTTGTCTTATAGCGTTTAAACACTTGAGCGATAATTTTCTCTAATGTACTTTTAACAAAAGGCTTAACAAGTGGCATTGCTTCAATTTCTTCTTTAATATTCTTACCACGCTCAATAAAGTATTTATTAGGTGTAATTTTTTGAATATTATCATCTGTAGGTTCATTAATATAAGGGAAAGAATCTGGTAAAATTTCATTGAATTTAAGTTTACCTGGAGTTGTAACCAAATATTTTCCTTTTTGATCATCCATAAACACTTTATATTTGAAAGAGTCTACAGGAATTGCCACTCTGGTATGAAGTGTAATTTCTCGTCTTTCATAAGCCATCAATGCTTCATTTGCATTTCTAAATACACGGCCTTCTCCATCTAAACCAGCCTTTTCCATTGTAATATAGTAATTTCCTAAAACCATATCTTGTGAAGGCGTAACAATTGGGTCACCTGACTTTGGATGTAAAATATTGTTAGAACCTAACATCAAAAGTCTAGCTTCTGCCTGTGCTTCTTCAGAAAGAGGTACGTGAACAGCCATCTGGTCTCCATCGAAGTCTGCATTAAAGGCAGTACATACAAGTGGGTGAAGACGAATTGCCTTTCCACCAACTAGAATTGGTTCAAATGCTTGAATTCCAAGTCTATGAAGTGTCGGAGCACGGTTTAATAAAACTGGATGTTCTTTTATAACCTCTTCAACAATATCCCAAACAACAGGATCTTGATTATCAATTAAACGTTTTGCCGCTTTTATATTATGAGCAATATCTTGACTAACTAAGCCATGAATAACGTGAGGTTTAAATAACTCTAATGCCATTTCTTTTGGAATACCACATTGATACATCTTTAACGATGGACCAACAACGATAACACTACGACCAGAGTAATCTACACGTTTTCCAAGTAAGTTCTGACGGAAACGTCCTTGCTTACCTTTTAACATACTAGAAATTGATTTAAGAGGACGATTTCCAGCACCTGTAACACTTCTACCACGACGACCATTATCAAATAAGGCATCTACTGCTTCTTGTAGCATACGCTTTTCATTTTGAATAATGATACCAGGAGCCCCTAGATCAATTAATTTCTTTAAACGATTATTACGATTAATAACACGACGATATAAATCATTTAAATCACTCGTTGCAAAACGACCACCATCAAGCTGAATCATCGGACGAAGATCTGGCGGAATTACTGGAATACAATCCATAATCATCCACTCAGGTCTATTTCCTGATTGATAAAAAGCATCTAATACGTCAAGTCGTTTTACTAGACGAGTTCTCTTTTGCCCTTGAGCATTTTCAAGCTCAGCAGTGATTTCGTCGATTTCTTTCTTTAAATCTACTTTTTTAAGTAGTTCTTTAATCGCCTCAGCACCCATTCCTACTTTGAAACCAGTACCATATTTTTCATAATAAGCACGATATTCTTTTTCAGATAGAGTCTGTTTATTTTCAAGAGGAGCATTTCCCTTATCAATTACAACATAACTAACAAAGTAAAGTACTTCCTCTAAATCTCTTGGACTCATATCAAGTACAAGTCCCATACGAGAAGGAACACCCTTAAAGAACCAAATATGAGAAACAGGAGAAGCAAGTTCGATATGACCCATACGTTCACGACGAACCTTGCTACGTGTAACTTCTACTCCACAACGATCACATACAATATTTTTATAACGAACACGCTTATATTTACCACAAGCACATTCAAAGTCCTTAGATGGTCCAAAAATCTTTTCACAGAAAAGTCCATCACGTTCTGGACGAAGAGTACGGTAGTTAATCGTCTCTGGCTTTTTAACTTCACCATAACTCCATTCGCGAATCTTTGAAGGAGAAGCGATACCAATTTTTAATGCTTCGAATTTATTTACTTCTATCATTCAGCATCAACTCCTTCCTCTAATAATTCATCTTCCTCTATCTCTTCAATGAACCCCTCATCATCTTCATCAATTTCCTCCATCTCTAAACTAAGCTCTTCTGCATCTTTTTGTTCTCTAATTTCTGTAGCAGGAGATGACTCTAATTCATCAATAGATAATTTCATATCTTCCTTGTCTTCAGCCTCTTCTATCTCTTTAAGCTCTAAAGTTTCCCCTTCATCATTAATGATAGAAATATCAAGTCCTAATGCTTGGAACTCTTTCATAAGTACTCTAAATGATTCAGGAACACCTGCTTGATTAATTTCTTGACCTTTAACAATGGCTTCGTAAACTTTAACACGACCAATAACATCATCTGATTTAACAGTTAAGATTTCTTGTAGAGTGTGAGCAGCACCGTAAGCATAAAGTGCCCAAACTTCCATCTCTCCAAATCTTTGTCCACCAAACTGTGCTTTACCACCAAGTGGCTGTTGTGTAACAAGTGAATATGGACCAGTAGCACGTGCATGAAGCTTATCATCTACCATATGGTGTAACTTAATCATATACATAACACCAACAGAGATACGATTATCAAATGGTTCTCCAGTACGTCCATTATAAAGGATCGTCTTACCATCTTTATCCATTCCAGCTTCTTCCATCATTGCCTCAATATCTTCAATATGAGCACCATCAAATACTGGTGTTGCAACGTGAACTCCTAACTTTTTAGCAGCCATTCCCATATGTAACTCTAAAATTTGTCCTAAATTCATACGAGAAGGCACACCTTGTGGATTAAGCATAACATCAACTGGTCTACCATCTGGTAAATATGGCATATCTTCCTGTGGAAGAATAAGGGAAATAACACCTTTATTACCATGACGTCCAGACATTTTATCTCCAACTTGAATCTTACGTTTTTGAATAATATATACACGAATAATTTTAGATACTCCTGCAGGAAGTTCATCGTTATCTTTACGAGAGTAAATCTTAATGTCATGAACAATACCATCACCACCGTGAGGTACGCGTAAAGAAGTATCTCGAACTTCACGAGTCTTCTCACCAAAGATTGCGTGCAATAACTTCTCTTCAGAAGTAAGTTCAGCCATTCCCTTCGGTGTTACTTTACCAACTAAGATATCTCCTTCTTTTACTTCTGTACCAATTGTAACAATACCATTTTCATCTAAGTTACGACGAGCTTCTTCACTAACATTTGGAATATCTCTTGTAATCTCTTCAGGTCCAAGTTTTGTTTCACGACATTGCATTTCATAGTCTTCTAAGTGTAGAGAAGTATAGGCATCCTCTTTTACTAGGTTTTCATTTAAGATAACAGCATCTTCATAGTTATAACCATTAAATGTCATAAATGCAACTACCATATTCTTACCTAAAGCAAGTTCTCCCATATCAGTACTATTACCATCAGCAAGAATTGTCTTTCCTGCAACAACTTTATCTCCTAGTTTAACAATTGGTCTTTGATGATTACAAATACCAGAGTTTGCAAGCTCAAAATTAGCTAAATTATAAGTATCTTTTCCACCTTTGGTCTTAACAACAACTTTTCGGGCATCTACATATTCTACAACACCATCTGCCTTTGCAACAACAACAACTCCAGAGTCTTTTGCAGCAATATGTTCAACACCAGTTCCAATAAATGGTGCCTCTGTTTTTATTAGTGGCATTGCTTGACGTTGCATATTTGCACCCATTGAAGCACGAGTTGCATCGTCATGCTCTAAGAATGGAATACAACTTGTTGTAACAGATACAACTTGTTGAGGAGAAACGTCAATATAATCTACTTGTTCAGGTTTTGCTAAAATATTATCTCCTCTAAAACGAGCATTAACCTGAGTTTGTACAATTTTATTATCATCATCAGTTTCCACTGTAGATTGAGAAATAATATAGTCTAATTCTTCATCCGCAGTTAAATAATGAACATCATCTGTAATTTTGCAATCAACAACCTTGCGATATGGAGTCATCACAAACCCATATTCATCAATCTTAGCATAACTTGCAAGTGATGTAATCAGTCCGATATTTGGTCCTTCTGGAGACTCAATTGGACAAATTCTACCATAGTGAGAAGTATTAACGTCACGAACTTCAACACCGGCACGATCACGTGATAATCCACCTGGTCCAAGTGCAGATAAACGACGTTTATTAGTAAGCTCTGCGATTGGATTTGTTTGATCCATAAATTGTGATAACTGACTGCTACCAAAGAATTCTTTCATTGCAGCAGTAACAGGACGAATATTAATTAACGTCTTAGGAGTAACTTCTTCCATTTCTTGAGTTGTCATTCTCTCACGGATCACACGTTCCATACGAGATACACCAATTCTAAATTGATTTTGTAAAAGCTCTCCCACCTGACGAATACGACGATTTCCTAAGTGATCAATCTCATCGAAGTTACCAACACCGTGTAAAAGATTTAAATAATAAGATACAGATGCATAAACATCAGAAATAGTTAAACGTTTTACATCTAGCTCATAATCATTTCCAATAACGATAAGCTTTTTCTTCTTATCAAGTGGATCAACAATCTTAAGTTCTTGAATACGATTAAATGTATCTAACTCTTCATTTACTTTTGCATCACGTACTCCAAACCCTTTGTCTAACGCATCTTTAAGAATATCAATATTGGCCTTTGTAATCAAAGTTCCCTTCGCTAAGACAACCTCATCACCAACTTTAACATCCTCTGCTATTGTTTGGTTCAGTAGACGATCGATTACGTTTAACTTTCGATTAAATTTATAACGTCCAACACGTGCTAAATCATAACGAAACTCATCAAAGAAACGAGTAATAATTTGGTTTTTAGAAGAATCAAGTGTAGCAGGCTCTCCTGGTCTTAATTTCTCATAAATTTCAATTAAAGCCTCGTCTGTATTCTTAGTTGCATCTTTACTAATCGTATTTTTTAAATACTCATCTTCCCCAAACATAGAAAGAATCTCATCATCGCTAGATAAACCAAAAGCACGTAAAAGTGTAGTAAGGGTAACCTTTCTAGTACGATCAATTCTAACATAAAGTACATCTCTAGCATCCGTCTCAAATTCTAACCATGTACCACGAGTCGGAATAATTTGTGATGTAATTAACTCACGACCGTTTTTATCAATCTCACGATTAAAATAAACACTCGGAGAACGAACAAGTTGTGAAACAATAACACGTTCTGCTCCATTAATAATGAAGGTTCCACTATCTGTCATAATAGGCATATCACCCATAAAGATTTCTTGTTCTTTTACTTCTCCCGTCTCACGATTATAAAGACGCACTTCCACCTTTAAAGGTGCAGCAAAAGTAGACTCACGATCTTTACTTTCTTTAATGGAATATTTTGGTTCATCAAAATGATAATCACCAAACTCTAGCGATAGAGTTCCAGAAAAGTTTTCAACCGGAAATAAGTCTTCAAAAACCTCTTTAATTCCTTTTTCTGTAAACCATTGATAAGACTTCTTTTGAATCTCTAATAAGTCTTTTAGTTCATACGTATTTTTGATTTTAGAGAAATTTCTTCTTGTGCGGAAATCACCGCATTTAACGTTCTTATATGCCACTGTATTCACCCCTATACACATTATAATTCAAAGAACATATTTATAAAAAATAATACGTTGCCAATTTATATTATTAACACAAATGAATCAATAAGTCAATTAAAAAGTACACTTAATTATAAAAAAGCCCTTTTTTCGTTCTAATACTTCTACAGTATATATTTTTTCTATGTCGGAAATTAGCGATTTTGCTCCTTGTTCTTTACGAATTACTAAAAATAACTTTCCATCTTGCTCCAAATACTTTTTAGCATTCATCACGATATCGTAAACCACTTTCTTTCCTGCCCTAATTGGTGGATTAGTCACAATTGCAGTATACTTACCCAACACATTCTCATAACAATTACTTTCAAAAATATTTGCCATATCAAAATGATTTTCTTTTGCATTTCGCTCTGCTAAATGAAGCGCCCGAAGATTCACATCAATCATATCAACATAGATATCTTTTATCTTTCCTAAAACAATACCAAGAGGACCATAACCACATCCTACATCCAAAATATGACCTCCCATATCTTCAGAAACAATTGTCTCAATCAGAAGCCTACTGCCAAAATCAAGTCCATCTTTAGAAAAAACACCATTATCTGTATAGAAAATAAATTTCTCATCACAGACAATTACCTCTTTTTTTTGTAACTTACTCGGCAACTTTTCATTTTCAAAATATTGACCCATTCAATCATCCTTTTAATAATATAAAAAGAAAGAGACAACTTTTACTTTAAAAGTTCAGTTGTCTCCTTTCGTAAACTATATTATATAGAAAACATTTCGTTTTGTCAACAATTTTTACAAAATTTTACATCACAACAAAAAAGACTTCTAATTTGAAGTCTTATTTTTATAATTACTTAAATTCTACTGTAGCTCCAGCTTCTTCAAGTTTAGCTTTGATTTCATTAGCTTCATCAGTAGGTACGTTTTCTTTAACAACACCGTTTTGATCAACGATATCTTTAGATTCTTTAAGTCCAAGTCCAGTAATTTCACGAACTACTTTGATAACTCCAACTTTTGCAGCTCCAGCATCAGCAATACATACTGATACATTTGCAGGCGCAGCATCTGCTGCAGCTCCTCCAGCAGCTGGTGCAGCAACTGCTACTGCAGATGGATCAACACCAAACTCCTCTTTCATTGCATCTACTAATTCTTTGATCTCTAAAAGATTCATTTCTTTTAAAGAACTAATAAAATCTTCTTTATTTAATTTAGCCATTTTAAATTCCTCCTATTTCCTAAATTTTATTTAATAATTAATTTTCTTCTTTTTCTTGTGCATATAAATCTAAGCAGATAGATAAGTCCTTAACAAGACCAATCATAGAACCAGCAAGCATAGTAAGTAGTCCATCTCTTGATGGTAATGCAGCATATTCGCTTAACTTCGCTTGATCTGCCACTTCTCCATCAATAATACCAACCTTCAACTTTAATGCTTGGTGTTCCTTTGCAAAATCAGTTAAAACCTTAATTGGTGCAACTTGATCTTCACCATAAGCAAAGGCACTAGGACCATTTAATGAATCGTTAAGATCAATACTTAAGTCGTTAAACGCTCTAGCCATTAAAGTATTTTTATATACTTTATAGTCAGAGTTTGTCTCACGAAGCTTACGACGAAGTTCTTTAGATTCACTATCTGTAATACCACGATAATCAAACAACACAATAGTACTTGCACTATCAACGTGTCCTTTAATCTCATCAATTACAGCTTGCTTCTGTTTTAAGATTTTCTCACTTGCCATAACACACCTCCTCATTTTAGTCTTAGCCATAAAAAAGTTCTACTTATAATAGACAGTAGAACTTAAACTCTTTTATAAAGTAGTCCTCGGTAGGATTTACAAACAACCTACTGTCTATGGCACCAACAAATTGTTATTATTATAACCTATTTCTTCTTACTTGTCAAAGTTTTGTGGATTAATTTTAATTCCAGGTCCCATTGTTGAAGAAATAGAGATATTCTTTACATAATCACCCTTTACTGTAGAAGGTTTTACTTTTAAAATTGCTGCAACAAAGGCATTCAAGTTTTCAA
Source organism: uncultured Bacilli bacterium (assembly GCA_910583685.1). Lineage (GTDB taxonomy): Bacteria > Bacillota_I > Bacilli_A > RF39 > UBA660 > MGBC119817. The sequence continues at coordinate 10,157 of CAJTXY010000003.1, read as the reverse complement.
TTAAGTCTCCTTCTGTAAATGATGCTTTACCAATAATTCCGTGTACATTTCCGTAACTATCAGTCCTATATTCTACACGACCAGCTTTTACTTCTTCTACGGCTTTTACTACATCCATTGTAACAGTACCTGTTTTAGGGTTTGGCATTAAACCTTTAGGTCCTAAAACACGTCCTAATTTTCCAAGAAGTGGCATCATATCTGGAGTAGCAATCATAGTATCAAAATCGAACCAATTTTCTTTTTCGATTTTTTCAATCATATCCATATCTCCAACATAATCTGCTCCAGCCTCTTGTGCTTTCTTTGCATTTTCTCCTTTAGCAATTACTAAAACTTTAATTTCTTTACCTGTTCCTTTAGGTAAAACAATAGCACCTCTTAATTGTTGATCAGCCTTCTTAGTATCAAGATTTAATCTCATTGCTACTTCGATAGAACCATCAAAACTACTAATAGATGTTTCTTTTACTAATTTCACAGCTTCATCTTTTTCATAGATTCTATTTTTCTCTATTTTAGCTAAAGCTTGAGAATATTTTTTACTTCTCTTCTTCATTTTTATTCCTCCTTATGTGGTACAAGCGGATATTACCTTCCACATAGGTAAAAACCTATATGAATATTTTAGTTTTCCTATTCTTCATTATTTGTTTCTTGAGTTTCTGTCTCTTCTACTGCAGCTTGTGTATCTGATTCTTTATTATCTGCACCTTCTACAGCAATTCCCATATTTCTTGCAGTACCTGCCACAATTTTCATTGCTTCTTCTACTGTATAGCAATTCAAATCAGGTAACTTAATCTCTGCAATTTCTCTTACTTGTGCAGCAGTTAAAGTTGCAATAATATTACTTGCTCCCTTAACAGACCCCTTACTAACTTTTGCATATTTTTTTAGCAAGAAACTTGTTGGTGGAGTCTTAATAACAAAATCAAAACTTCTATCATCGTATATTGAAATCTCTACTGGTAAAACGTCTCCCATTCTATCTCTTGTAGCATCATTATACTTTGTACAAAATTCTCCTAAATTGATTCCGGCAGGTCCTAGTACTGTTCCAACTGGTGGAGCTGGTGTCGCTTTTCCTGCTTCAATTTGTAATTTGATTTTTTTAACTACTTCTTTTGCCACGAAAAACACCTCCTATAAATTTTTAGTTTTCGCGAGTGGTCCAAACAGCTTTTCATCCGCTTATTTAAAAGCTTCTTGTAACTTCCCACTTAATCTATATTAAATTAAATATAGCCCTTAAATAATAACATAATAATGGATTCTTTGCAACTATTTTATGCTTTCTGAATCTGATTTAGTTCAACTTCTACAGAAGTTTCCTGTCCAAACAAGTCAACAAGTAAAAGAATTTTATTATTTTCAAGGTCAAGTTGGTCAATTTTACCAAACATTCCTTTAAATGGACCATCCACAATACTAACTTTTGTACCAATAGCCAAGTCTTCCTCAACATCCATTCTACTAATTCCCATTGTAGATAAAATACGATCCACTTCATATGGTTGTAAAGGAGTAGGCTTTGCCCCTTTACCACTAGAACCGATAAATCCTGTAACTCCTGGCGTATTACGCACAATATACCAAGCTTCATCAGTCATAACCATTTCAACTAAAATGTAACCAGGAAACATCTTCTTAAGTTTTTCCTTTTGAACACCATCTTTAATTTCTACTTCTTTTTGTTCTGGTACAATCACACGATAAATATAGTCTTGCATATCCATAGACTCTGCACGCATCTCTAACTTTTCTTTTACTTTATTCTCATGTCCAGAATAAGTATTTACTACATACCATTGTTTCTCCATAAAAATTCTCCCCCTTCTTAATTAAATAAAGAATGAACAAGTGCAAAGATAATATCAACTACATAGAAAAATAAAGAAAGGAATACAACAAATACAACTGTTGCAACAGAATATTTCACCATATCTTTTTTAGTAGGCCAATGAACTTTTTTAAATTCATCACCCACACCGTGACAAAATATCATAAATCTTTCCCATAAACTCTTTTTTTCTACTATTTTACTCTTCTTCACATCTTTTTTCATACTTTCTGTATCTTTAGTTTCTACATTCTTGGCCATATCATTCACCTTTTCTTTTTCAAAATAAAAACACTCTTTCGTGTTCACTAGTAAAATACCACAAACACTAAAGAATGTCAACAATTTTCTACCTTTCCAAAAGAGCAAATACCCAAGCAATAATCGGTATAATTAAACTTAGAAAAATAATAATTGCTGGGAAAATATATAAATGAACAAAAGCTGCAATATTACTACTATCTAACTGACTATATTGACTAGCAATAGCCTTTCCAATTTCAGTAGATTTCGATAGAGAATTACTTCGTGCTTCTCCTTGCAAAACACCCTCTTCTTTTTCAATTTGTTTTTCAATACGCTTTTGAACATACTCAGCATAATAAACAGAGGCATCCCGTTCTATAATACCACGATAATAAGGAATATCATCCTCTGGTAAAAAAAGTTCAAACTCCTTAAAGTTTTCCTTTAAAAATCTGTGATTGAGTTCTTCATTAAAATTAGAATAGGCTTTAATAGCAGTATAAGCATTACTATAAATATTATCATGAACTAATTGCTTTTGATAACTTGGCTCCACAACATCAATATCAGGAAAAAACACCCTAGGAACCTTTCCATCCAAAATTCTAACTCGACTAGTATCTAGTTCAGGGTACCCATCTCGACCTTTTTTTGTTAAAATCCCATACCCTTTATTATGAATATAATGCATTGTCATATCCATAACCATAAACAAGGATTGATACTCCTCCATAGTATGAGGTTGCCTAAGCCAATCTTTTAATGTTACTACTTCAATCACACTCATATCCTATTCACCCTACTATCATTCTATCTCAAAAAAGACAAAAAGACAAATAATATTTTTAACAATCCAAAAGACTATACTGTCAAAAATTCTGTCTTATTTGCAAACTTTCTAAGCCTATGGCGAATCTGACACAGTGCACTATCTACTTTAGATCTAGGAAAATCAAGTAAAGTGGCAATTTCCTGATAAGTAAAACCATTTAACCGAAGTTCAAAAACACAAGCCATATCAAAAGATAATCTATTCTTAAATTCTATAATATCTTGGATCTGATCCGATATCACTAACTTTTGCAATGGCTCTTTTTCATCACCAGGAATAGTTTCTAAAAAAGGATCTCTAGCATCGTCTGGCGTAATATCTAGAGAATAGCTATAATTTAATACTTCCTGCTTATTAGCACTTAGTCTTCTACAATAAGTAGCCATTTGTCTTTCAATACAAACAGAGGCAAAAGTATAAAACAAAGTATGATTATAAGGATTATAATTTTTAATTGCAGAATAAAGTCCTAAATAACCTTCCTGTACTAAATCTTCAAACTCGCCTCCTCTAGGAGAAGCAAATGGTAAATATTTAGGTGCAATTTTCATAATAAGATTCCGATATTTACCAAAAAGAATCTTTTCGGCCTCTTCATCTTTTTCACCAATTAAATATAACATTTCATAATCATTAACATCTTTATAATTCAAAATATCCCTACTTTCTATTTCGGACTACCTCATAAATCATAATTCCACTGGCAACGGATGCATTTAGACTATTTGTGGTTCCATACATCGGAATTTTAGCAACAAAATCACAAGATTCTCGAACTAAGCGGCTAATTCCTCGTCCCTCATTTCCAATAACAAGTGCAATTTTACCTGTATAATCAATTTCCCGATAATCAGTACTATCATCAAGTGCAGTACCTACTACCCAAAATCCATAGTCTTTTAATTTAGAGATAGTAGAAGTTAAATTTACAACTTGAGAAATTCGCATATTATAAATTGCCCCCGCACTAGTTTTAACAACTGTTGGCGTAACTCCCACTTGACGATCTTTTGGAATAATAATGCCACCAACTCCCGCTGCTTCACAAGTTCTAATAATAGCACCAAAATTATGTGGATCTTCAATATGATCTAGAATAACAACAAAATTTTCATCTGCTAATTCATCTAAATCTTTATATTGATAGTCCTTGATATCTAACATTATACCTTGATGTAAGCCATCCACCAAATGGTCCATTTCATATTTTCGCATTATTTCCACCTTGAAAATATTGTTTTCCAAAATAGAATTGATCTCTTTATCATCAAAATTCTCCTGCAAAATCACTTTTTTAACATTTTGTGGATTTTTTAAAAACTCCCTTGCCACATTCTTTCCATAGACTAACATAAACTACCTCCTAGTATTTTTTCCATAATTTCATCTATTCTACCATTTCTATTTTCAAGGCTCAAATACCCTATCAAGCTCTCAAGTCCTGTTGCATATTTATACTCAGTAATAGAACAATTTTTAGGATGAGAAGTTGTTTTGTAATTACGAGCACGCATAATAACGGAAAGTTCCTCATCGCTAAAAAAATCTTCTTCGATTAACAAATGAACAAATCTAGACTGACTTCTAGCACTAACAAAGGACACCGCCTCCTTTTGCAAGTCATTTACGTTTGCAATATCTTGTAAAACCAAATAACGTCTCACATAATTCTCATAAATAGTATCTCCTAAATAAGCAAGTACTAACACATTTCTCTCTACTGTTTTCATATAAAGTCACCTACACCTAGTATATCATTAAAAAAGAAAAAGAGCTAGCAGCCCTACTATAAATCAAAAAAACTATAATAAGTCATAACAGCCTCTTTGGAAAAATTATCTCAAATTCTAACTTTCATCATCAAGGAAAAGCATTTTTTACTAAGTCCTAAAAAAAAGGAGAAAGTTTAACCTTTCATCCTTAACTATTTCTATATTACATAATGAATAGATTTATTTTTTCTTCTCCTAACTTTCACAATTAAAACTGCACTAGTAATAATTAAAATGCCACCTAAGATAGAAAGATAAAAATCCATATCATCCTGTTCTACATTTCCAATGTTGGTTTCTGCAGGCTTTTTAGTCTTATTTACTTTTTCCTCAGTCTCATCATCTTCTTGTTCATAAGATAAGATATATTTTCCAAGTCCCATAGTTTCAACTTCAATTCTTTTATTTCCAAGATCTTTATAATCAAGTTTTACTAACTCACCCTTATCATTAAGCTTATAAAGAACTAAGTTTTCAACAGAAACAACATCAAATGTCATAATTACAGAAACATTTTCTAAATAATTTTTAATACCATCTTCTGTTTCAAAATAAATATCAAAACTGTCATATTCATCACTAAGTTGTTTTTTAATACTATCTTTTAATTTTAAATTACGATAACCTAAAGATCCATTTTTTTGAATTCTATCCATCGGAATTTTAACTCCGATAATTCCTGTCCTATATGTATTATAAATAATTTTCTTATCTTCTGGTTGTTGTGAGCTTTCATTGTTATTTAATAAATAATTAGAATCAACAACAATACTAGGCCTCGTAATAATAGATGGTACATTAGGGTTTACTGGTTTTGAACCAGAAGGTGTGTTAGGATTGCCTGGTTTTGAACCAGAAGGTGTGTTAGGATTGCCTGGTTTTGAGCCAGATGGTACATCCGGAATAATAGGGCGTGATGGTTCTGTTGGACCTTCTATTTCTCCAGGACCTGCTGGATCACTAGGTTTATTATCATCTGATGTCCCCTTTATCCAAGTAACTTTTGCTAAAGCAGTACCTTTGTTTCCAGCTTCATCAATAAACTCAAATACAAACTCTCCATTCTTAGTAAACGTATACTTCTCTTTTCCATCATTATTGGTAATTCTTACATTCTTTTTATCAAAACGAATTGTTGCAATTACATTCTGTTGTGTAGCCGATTTAATATTATAATCAATAGTTGCTTTTGGAGCTACCTTATCAATCCAATCAACACGAGCAACGGCTTTTCCTTTATTACCCTTATTATCAATAAATTCAAATGTAAACTCACCATTTTTTGTAAACGTATATGTATTCTTTCCTTTGTTATTAGTAATTTTTACATTTTCCTTATTAAAGTGAAGTGTCGCTATAACATTTTTATTTGTAAGTGTTGAAATATCATAACTAACACGGAAAGCAAATTTTTCCTTTTCAATCCAATCAACACGGGCAACAGCTGTTCCAGCATTTCCTACCTCATCTACAAAGACAAAAGTAAATTCTCCATTCTTAGTAAAGGTATAAGTATTTTTTCCACCATTGTTAGTAATCTTAACACCCTTTTTATTAAACTGGATTGTTGCTTTTACATCTTTATCAGTTAATGTCGCAATATTATAAGTAATTGTTGCCTTAGGCACCTCTTTATCAATCCAATTAACCTTCGCTAAAGCAGTACCCTTATTTCCTGCTTCATCCATAAATTCAAATGTAAATTCGCCATTTTCTGTAAAAGTATAAGTATCTTTACCATCATTATTGGTAATAGTAACGTTCTTTTCATTAAACTGAATTGTTACTACTACATCTTTGTTGGTTGGTTTTGTAATATTATAAGAAATAATCGCGATTGGAGATTCTTTATCAATCCAATTAACTTTTGCTAAAGCACTTCCTTTATTACCAACCTCATCAATAAATTCAAATGTAAATTCTCCATTTTTGGTAAATTTATAGGTACTAGAACCATTATTATTAAGAACTTTTACGCCTTCCTTATTAAATTCAATCGTTGCTATTACATCCTGATTCGTTAGCTTATTCGTACTATAAACGATTCTAGATGCTAATCCTTCTTTACTAATCCAATCAACACGGGCAACAGCTTTTCCTTTATTTCCAACAGAATCCACAAATTCAAATGTAAATTCTCCGTTTTTAGTAAACGTATATGTATTCTTTCCACCATTATTAGTAATGGTAACATTCTTTTTATTGAATTCCACTGTTGCTACTACATTTTTATTAGTTAACTTATTAATATCATAAGTAACTGTAGCCTTTGGTACTTCTTTATCAATCCAATCAACACGGGCAATCGCTGCCCCTACATTTCCAGCTTCATCTACAAATTCAAATGTAAATTCTCCATTTTTGGTAAATGTATATATATTCTTTCCACCATTATTGGTAATTCTTGCATTATCTTTATTTAATTGAATTGTTGCTACTACATCCTTATTAGTTGGTTTTGTAATATCATAAGAAACAATTGCTTTTACAGCCTCTTTATCAATCCAATTAACTTTAGCAGTCATTTTACCAGAGTTTCCAGCTTCGTCTACGTATTCAAATGTAAACTCTCCGTTTTTAGTAAACGTATATGTATTTTTTCCACTATTATTGGTAATTCTTACATTCTTCTCATTAAATGCAATCGTTGCTTTTACATTTTGATTTGTCACTTTAGTAATATCATAGGTAATAGCAGCCTGAGGTGCAACTTTATCAATCCAATCGACACAAGCAACAGCTTTTCCTTTATTACCTGACCTATCTACAAATTCAAATGTAAATTCTCCATTTTCTGTAAACGTATATGTATTTTTACCATTATTATTCGTAATTGTTACATCCGTTTTTGCAAATTCAATTGTTGCTATTACATCTTTATTAGTTACTTTAGAGGTACTATAAGAAATAGTAGCATTAAATCCATCTTTTTGAATCCAATCAACACGGGCAGTAGCAACACCTTTATTGCCAGCCTTATCTACAAATTCAAATGCAAATGTTCCGTTCTCTGTAAACGTATATGTATTTTTTCCACTATTATTGGTAATAGTAATATCTTCACTTGCATCCGTTAAAGTAACAACTACAGCTTTGCTTGTTGGACGAGTAGTACTGTATACTACTTTCGCTGTTGGAGCAACCTTATCAATATTATTTACAGTTGCAACAGCTTTTCCTTTATTGCCTGCTTTATCTACAAATTCAAATGTAAATGTTCCATTCTCCTTAAATGTATACGTATTTTTTCCACTGTTGTTAGTAATAGTAATATCTTCACTAATATCAGTTAAAGTAGCAACTACATCTTTATTTGTTAACTTCGTAGTACTATATACTATTTTGGCTGTTGGTACAACTTTATCAATATTATTTACAATCGCTGTTATTTTATTAGAATTTCCTGCTTTATCTACAAATTCAAATGTGAATTCACCATTTTCTGTAAATACATAGATATTAGAACCATTATTGTTAGTAATAGTAATATCTTCACTTGCATCTGTTAAAGTAACAACGACATCTTTATTTGTTAATTGTGTTGTACTATATACTACTTTTGCCGTTGGTGTAGTCTTGTCAATATTAGATACTACTGCTTTTGCACTACCCTTATTACCATGTTCATCAACAAACTCAAATGTAAATTCTCCATTTTTTGTAAAGGTATAAAATTCTTTACCATTATTATTGGTAACTGTAATATCAGTACTTGCATTAACAAGTTTAGCAACTACATTTTGATTGGTAAGTTCTGTAGTACTATATTCAACCTCTGCAGTTGGAATAGTTATAGGCGTCTTTGTTTTATCTTCATATAAGTTAATCATAGCAACAGACGCAAATATACCATACGTTTCCATTTCAAGTTTTACATATTGTCCTTGAACACTTTCTTTAAAGTTGATTTTTCTTAATACCAACTCTTCTTCGGAACAATTTTCAATTCTGCCAGCTTGCGTCCAATTTTCTCCATCCATACTAACATAAACAGTAGCATTCTTAATATAAATAGGATCTGAATCCTTATATCTCTTTTGAATAAATTCTAAAGAAGAAATATATTTTACTTGATCTAACTTAATAGTTAAGAATGGTTTAGTTGGTTGAGTTAATACAGAATATCTAAAATCAGTATGCCATAATGTATTTGGATTTGCATCAATCGCATTTGGTGCATAAAAAGGTCTAGTAGCATCTATAGATTGAGTAGAAAAAGCATGCATACTTAAATGCTTAATAGGAATATATCTTCGATTTTGTGGTTGATTATCTTCTGTGAATTGATATTCAATTGCATCACTTGCTGTTGTAATTCCTGTAGCTCTTCTTCTAACTAATAACGTTTTGTCTCCTCTTACATGAGGCTCTGCATCTTTATAAGAAATCCAACTATCATCACCAGATATTTTCCATTCAAGACTTTCTTGATCTGGTTGTGCAATTGGTCTATTCTCTAAATCATTTAAATAACCTTCCTCAGGTACTTCACCTTTACGAATATTGATAGAATATTCTGTTTTATCATTACCTAAAATGATTTTAATTTTATCATCTGCATTTATTTTTTCTAATTCTATAGCAGATAATGTATGACTATCACCAATTGCTTTTTGCCAATTGGTTCCACCATCAATACTATATTGCCAATTTGTATTTTTATACTCATCAAACAAAGAGATAGTCCCAGCATTCGCACCATCAAATGAGAACGATGCTACTGATTTTATTGTAGTATCTTCATAAAAGTTAAAGGCACGTGCTGCAAGCCAATTTCCGTTTGTTCTATCGGCTACTATTTTTACATATTGTACTCTTTGTGGAACTTCTACATCAAAACTCTTAATATTTTCAATCGCTTGTTCAAGAGTTGTAGCAGCATTAGTGTAAGTTAAACCTTTCTTTTGCGAAAGTACAGTCCAGTTTTCTCCATCCATACTTCCCCATACAGTTCCATCATAGATTTTTCCATTTCCTCCTGCTGCAGGAACATATTCTACCGCTGATATATGCATTGGTTGGTCTAGTTTTACAGTAATATAACGTTCTGTATCACTTCCATTCCATGCTGAATGCCATCTTGTATTATAGTTTCCATCTATCGCAAATTTTGCACTTCCTTGTTGGTTGGCCGCTTCTGTTGAAAATCCTGCTAACTCTAAATGGGCAACTGGGATGTATTTTCTCTTTTTATCTACTACATCTTTCGTAAATGTATAAGTACTACTTGTTGTCGATGCTAGATATGTTCCTGTTGCTCCCATTCGAACTATCACTGACTTATCTCCTGTTAGTTCTGGTTCTTTCGTACCATATTTTATCCAGCTATCGCTCTCATTGTACTTCCATTCTACTGAATCTACCGCTCCTAGTAATTTATTTTCTAAATCACTGGCGAAGAAAGTGCTAGGTAGGCCTGCTGATTCTTTGATATCAATTTTATATAAGTTTTCTTCAGCATAGT
>CAJTXY010000002.1:29283-83182 GCA_910583685.1 uncultured Bacilli bacterium | reverse complement strand
ATTATACTGACTTATATCATAAGTAACTTGTGATGTAGCATGAGCCCAGATTCCTCGATCGAAAGGGAATATGTTATTTTCTATCTTTACTGTAATCTTTCCTCCACCATTCACCTCATCATATCGGATTTGGTCATATCTTGTATATGACATATTTTTTACATAGTCTATTTCTGATAGATATGTAATGCCTTCTGCTTGAACTATGTTATTTGGAAAAGAATAGCTTGTTTTTAAAAGTACTCCAAATAATACGACTAAAAATATTCCGATACATAATAAAACCTCTTTTTTTTGTTTACTCAGTTTCATTAGTCTGTCTCCCTTCTTATACTGAGGTATTTTATCATTTTCATAGTATTACAATTATATTATACCTTTTGTTAAGAGAGAAGTAGAGAGTAAAAGTGAAAATTTGGCACTTTTTTACATCTATTTCCATAAAAAAAAAGATTCTTCTGGGAAAGAAAACCTTTTTAATTTCCTTTCTTATAGAAAAATCCTACTATATTTTGACCATATTCTTTTCTACCTCCACATACATAGCCAGCATGTGAGTAATATTTTTGATTTGTTATGGTATCAATTTTGCTTACTTTTAGATGTTTTATACCTACTTTTTTTAACTGATTTTGAATTGCCTTTATCATATCGATGTGATAAATATCTTTCCGTTTATAGATGGCTTCCTTCCAAACTTCTTTATTGGTAGCCCATTTGGGGTAAGTTTTATAAATATAACTTTCTTTTTTTGCACAACTTCCTATATAGACATAAATATCTTCTATATTACTATTATACTCTTTCTTTAAAGCTTCAATTGTTTGTTGTGGCAAATAGCGATTGATATACATTGCCCCACAATGAGAAAGGGCTGTTACTCCAAGTTTTCTATCTTCTGCTATTATAATTGGACAATCCGCCATTTGATGAGCAAGGGCTATTTTTTTATCATTTTGGGGAAGAATCAAAATATCTGCCTCTAATTTCTCATACCAAGCGTCTAGGGAGTTTTTATTGATATCTAGAACGATATATTTTCCATCTTTATAGTCTAGTTTACTATTATCATTTTTCTGGGTTGCTTTATATATTTTTCTGCCATCTATATCATATTTTTTACCAAATGTGAGTCTGTTTTCTAAGAATATTTTGTTGATTTCTTCTTGCGATAAGCTTTTGTCATAAAATTTGGCATTGTTACTCATAATACCATCTTCGACTCCGGACTCAAATATTACAATTTTACTTTCCATTATACATTAAACCTAAAGTGACAAATGTCTCCATCTTGCATTAAGTAATCTTTCCCCTCGAGTCGAGCACGTCCTGCTTCTTTTACTTTTAGTTCACTTCCATAGTTAATTAAATCTTCATAAGAGATCACTTCAGCTCTTATGAATCCTTTTTCAAAATCTGTGTGAATAATTCCTGCACAACGCTTGGCATTCATTCCCTTTTTGAAGGTCCAAGCTCTTACTTCATCTGGGCCTACAGTAAAATAGGTAGCAAGTCCTAATAAATCATAAGTTGCTTTAATTAGTTTATCTAGTCCACTGGTCTCTTCTCCCAAGGCTTCTAACATTTCTTTTTTATCTTCATCTGAGAGTTCACTTAGTTCCTCTTCTACTTTGGCACAAAGAGGGACTACTTTAGCATTTTCTCTTGTTGCATACTCTTTTACTTCTTTTACATACATATTATCTTCTTTTCCCAGCTCTTCTTCACCAATGTTAGCAAGATAGATAATAGGTTTTATTGTTAAGAAACTAAATGGTTTTAAAATTAATTTTTCTTCTTCTGTAAAAGGCACTTGTCTTAGGGGAACATTTTCTTCTAATGCTTTTTTTGCTTTTTCCAATGTTTCTAGTTCTAAAAGATCTTCTTTATTCTTGCTTGTTCTTGCTTTTTTTCCTACCTTTTCTAAGCGAGTTGTAATGATATCAAGATCAGCGATAGAAAGCTCTAGATTGATTGTTTCAATATCACGGATTGGATTTACCTCGCCATCGACGTGAATTATTTTGCCATTTTCAAAGCAGCGAACCACTTCAACAATGGCATCTGTCTCTCTAATATGTGCTAAAAATTTATTTCCAAGTCCCTCTCCTTTACTAGCCCCTTTTACAAGGCCTGCAATGTCTGTAAATTCGTAGGCCGTTGGAATATTTTTTTTAGGATTATACATTGCAACTAATTTATCTTGCCTCTCATCTGGAACTGTTACTACTCCCACATTCGGGTCAATAGTTGCAAAGGGGTAGTTTTCTGCCAAAATATGTTTATTTGTTATCGCATTAAATAGGGTTGACTTTCCAACATTTGGAAGTCCTACGATTCCTGCAGTTAAACTCATAATATTTCCTCTTTTCTGTTTCTTTTTCCATTTGTATTATATAGCAATAAGTGGTTTTAGACAAGCAAAAGAACATCTTGATTTTTCTTATTTTGTAGTTTCCATTTCTAGAATTTTATTCGCTGGGTATATTTCAAAAAGACCAAACCTTTTTACTTCTAATTCAAATGGAGTAAACTTTTTACTTAGTAATTCTTGCATTTTATAAATTTTAGAATGGTCTTTGTCACAATGAATTGTAATATGAAATTGGAAATTATCTGGGTGATAATATGAGACTGGTACCTTTTCAAAAAGATAGGATTGTAATTTATTCAGTGTCTCATTTCTTACTATTGAAAACCGTATTTGGAGACTATTTTCCTTTCCCTCTGCAATACTGACCGATTTTACTAGCACCTTAAATGAAGAAAACTGTATTTTCCTTAGGGTTTCTATTACTTCTTGTTTTCTATCGATTGACTATGCACATAAAGTAAAATGGTATGGTAATGTATCTCTTTTTCTTATATGCATTATAAAAAAAACAAAGAATTCTATTTGAACTTGTCAATAAAAAGTAGACAGTAAAAAACAGTCTACATTTATCTTACAGCTTCAAATTCTATTCCTTGTTTTATAAGCATTAAATAGTTGGGTAAACCCCTGGTCCTATTGGTAATCCTATTAAATACCAACCAATTACAATTAAAACCCAAGTGGCACTAATTATTAAGAAATATGGCATTACATACGAAATTGCTTTTTTGATTCCAATTGGTTTTGACTTATCTAGGTTATAAATATTTAAGTAACCAATATATAGGGCAAAACTTGCAAGTAATGGTGTGACACCATTGGTCATAGAATCTCCTGCTCGCAATATGAACTGTGCAAACTGAGGTGAAATGTTTGATTGCATTAATACAGGCACTACTACTGGTGAGAATATTACCCATTTTGTAAGGGGTGCTGTTAAAAATAAATTAGAAATTGCAATTAGTAGTAGAACAAGTAAAATTAATGGTAGGCCACTAAATTCTAAATAGTTTAGGACATTAGCAAGCCAGGCTGTAATAACGGTCCCAATATTTGTTTTTCTAAATACTGCAATAAATTGTGATACTACAAATATCAAAATAATAATACTTCCTACTTTATTAAAACTCGTTGTCGCTTTTTCAATAATCTCTTTATCATTTTTGATTGATTTTGAACCAAAAGCATAAGCAAGTCCCATTACTAAGAAAAATAAGCAGACCATATAAGTAAAACCATCTTGGAAATAGGAACTATCTCCAAATAATTGTTTTAAATATGTTTTCTCTGTCATATCTAGTAATAGTCCAGAGTATGGAAGTCCTGGAATAACCATATAGATAAACACTAGGATGACAATAATTCCTGTGATAAGAGCAAATCGAAGTCCTCTTTTTTGACTCTTCTCTTCTGTAATTCTTTGTTGTTCTACTTCTTCAACGTCAATTAAACTTAATTCTTCTGTTTTTCCTATTTCCTCTTTCTCACGATATCTTCCCATTTTAGGGGCAATAAATTTTTCAACAATTAATGTTCCAACAATAGATAGAATTATTGTAGATGCGATGATGATAAACAAATTTGATGTTAGTGCAATATGAGTATTGGTATCAATCAAATGTGAAGCACTTGTTGTATATGGAATTAACCAAGTTTCAAGTGAACCTACAAAGATACTTACTCCATAGCCGAAGGAAACACCGCAAAATGCTGTAATGATTCCAAGGAGTGGATTTCTGTTATTTAATAAATAAATCATTGCTGCTAATGGAATTAGAATTGCATATCCTATTTCATTTATTAATGTAGAAACTGTGCCAAGGAGGATGACTATGAATGTTAATTGAAATTTGTTTAATTTTGATATGTGTCTTTTGGCAAATGCTTCGATAAAACCAGTAGACTCAGCAATACTAATTCCAATTAAAGAAATTAATAACATTACAAGAGGTGCGAAACTTATAAAGTTCTTTGAAGCATTACTGATAATAAACTTCATTCCATCGAAATTTAAAAGGCTCTCTACTGCAACTAAGGTTGGCTCTAGGTCGTTGGTATTGGCATTTACTGTATTATAAGTTGCCTGCATTTGAAATAAAGATAGGATACCACTTAATAACAATACTGCTAAAGTTAGGACTATAAACATCGTAATTGGATGAAAATAGAATTTTTTGAGTTTTAGTTTTTTTCTGTCTCTCATTGTATCTATCCTTCCTCTATGATAATCTTTTTTAATTTTCGATTAAATTCGATTCGTGGAATTAGTACCGCTCTTCCACAATTTAGACATTTAATCTTAATATCTGCTCCCACTCTTGTTATCTCCCATTCATTATTTCCACAAGGATGAGCTTTTTTCATCATAACTTTTGTTCCTAAGGTATATTCTTTATTTTCCATCTGTAACCTCTATTTTCTGTTTTGGTACTTTAATATGATTTTTTTCTAGGGCAATTCTAATTTCTCTTAGTAAATATCTTTGTACTGCATACTGTTCAGTTGCTGCTGTTGCTTGGGTTATTTTATAAACCATTGCATGCTCTGTGATTGTTTCTACTCCTAAAATTTCCATTCTTCCTTTGGCCTTTGGAATCTTTCCTTCTAATTTATCAGCTAGTTCATTTAATACTTTTTCAGCACGTTCTGGTTTTTCTTCTCTACTAATTGGCACTTCTACTACCGCCAAAGAATTGTGTAAGTTATAATTAATGACATCTGTAATATTGTGGTTGTTAATAATTAAGGTAGCACCTTTATAATTTCTAATTCTAGTACTTCTAAGTCCTACAAAAATTACTTCCCCCATAAATCCATTAATTTCTACGGTATCGCCTATTTCATAACGATCTTCAGCAATGATCGTAATTCCTGCTAAAAAGTCCTTGGCAATGTCTTGAAAAGCCAAACTGATGATAGCTGCAGAAACTCCAAGTCCTGCAACTAAGGCTTTGATATTAAAACCAAAGTTTGCCATAATTCCAAGGATTACAATTGTAATAATAACATATTTTAAAATATTGATAATTAGAGCCGACACAGTCTGTGCTCTTTTTTGATGATGTCTTTTCTTTAATGTTTTTTGAACGGATGCTTTTTTGATAATGCGTTTTAATACTTCATAAATTAAAACACCAACAATTATATATACAATGGGTGATATGTATTTTTGTAAATCTTCAAAAAATACAGTTCCAAAGATTTCCATATTCTTACCCCTTTCTATGGATTTAAATTCATAATTTCTAACAATCTATTCAAGTCGTTATCATTTGTAAAGTTAATTACTAGTTTTTTATTTTTTATTTTGACTTTTGTTCCTAATTTTTCGCTCATTACTTCTTCAATTCCTTGATATTCGGCATTTTCATCTATTTTTTTTCTAGTAATTTTATTTTTACGAGCAAAGTCTTCTGGTGCTGATGTTATATCTTCTAGTTCTCTTACGCTTAATCGCTCTTTTATTACTTTATCGGCAAGATCTATTACTTTATCATCTTCTTCTAACTTACTCAAGATTCTAGCGTGTCCCATTGATAGTTTATTCTCGACTACTAGTTTTTTTACAGTTTCTGGTAAGGTTAATAGCCCTAACATATTCGTAATATGGCTTCTACTTTTTCCCAGTCTTGTAGCAAGGGATTCTTGGGTAAGATTTAGATTTTCGATTAATTTTTTATAAGCTTCTGCTTCTTCTAATGCACTTAGGTTTTCACGTTGGAGGTTTTCTAGAAGTGCTATTTCCATCATTTCACTGTCTGTAAAATCTCTAATGATTGCGGGAATTTCTTCTAACCCTGCACGAATGGATGCTTTGACACGGCGTTCTCCAGCAATAATTTCATAACCTTTGATACTTTTCTTTACAATGATAGGTTGGAATACCCCGTGCTGTTTGATAGAATCTGCTAATTCATTTAATGCTTCTTCATCAAAATTCTTTCGTGGTTGGTAAGGATTGCTTCGTAAATCTTTTAAAGGGATTTTTATAATTTCTTCTTGTGGTGTTGATGTTACGATTTTTTCTTCCATTTTTTCATAATCAATTGGTTCATTGTTAAATAATTCTTCTAGCCCTCTACCTAAGGCTCTTCGTTTAGCTGTTTCCATTTCGTTCAATCACTTCCTTTGCTAAATTTATATAAGCAGCAGATCCACGACTTTTTGGATCATATGCTATAATTGGTTCCCCATGAGATGGTGCCTCTGTTAATCTTATTAATCTTGGAATAATTGTATTATAAACTCTTTCTTTAAAGAATTTGCGGATGTCGTCTACTACTTCAAAACCTAAATTTGTTCTAGAGTCTAACATTGTTAATAAGACTCCTTCAATATCTAAATCTGGATTTAGTGTTTTTTGGGCTAACATAATTGTGTTTAAAAGTTGCATAATTCCCTCTAGGGCGAAGAATTCACATTGTACTGGAATAATAACCGAATTGGATGCTGTTAGGGCATTTGTTGTGATAAGTCCTAAAGATGGTGGGCAATCGATTATGATAAAGTCAAAGCTTTCTCTTACTTCGTCAATATGCTTTTTTAACTGTGCCCCTTTAGCAAAACCTGGTTCGTTTTGGCTTTTTTCTAGAAGTTCAATATCTAATCCTGCTAGATTAATGGTCGCAGGCATTACATATAAGTTTTTATATTTCGTTTTTATCATTGCTTCTTCTAAATTACATTTTCCAATTAAGACATCATAAATTGATTTATCAATATCACCTTTATTAATTCCTACTCCTGTTGTAGTATTTCCCTGTGGATCTAAGTCGATTAGTAAGACTTTTTTTCCAAGTACTGCAAGGGAAGCAGAAAGGTTAATGCTTGTTGTTGTTTTCCCTACTCCACCTTTTTGATTCACTAATGAAATAACCTTTCCCATTTTATCACCTTTTCTCTAGTTATAATTACTAATCCATTGTATCAAAATATGGAGATTTTTAAAATGCTTTTGGCAAAAAAAAGTAGATTTCTCTACTTTAACTTAGTTATTCTTATTTATTTTTATGACGATTTGATATGAGTTTTCGAAATTAATCTCATCGCTATCAATATTTACACCAGATTTTTCTAGGTCTTTTATAGTATCACGGATTGTTTCAATTGCTTCTTTTACAGATAAGTTTTTACTTTCTTTAGCAGTTGCAGCGATTGGTTCTCCGAATAATGATTTCGATTCTGACATAGATGATGAAAAACCGACATTTGGTGTAGGACTACTTCCGAAGAAACTACTAATATCGGGAGATTCTGATGTCACAGGATGTTCTTTTCTGGTTTCTGTTTTTTCTGTTAGATCTGATGAGAAAAATTTGAAATCAGGAGTTTCTGTTACTTCTTCTTTTAGTCTTGTAGGTACTGGATTTATTTTTAATAGACTATCTAAATCCGCTATTTTCTTTTCTTCTACATTAATATCTCTTGTGTTTTCTTTTAAAGCTGAGATATCAATTGGACTAGCAGCTGTAGAATCACCTAAATTATAGTTTTCACCTTCATCGTCATCCTCTTCATCTGGATCAATCTCTCCATAGTTAATAAACTTAGGAGGATCTTCTGGTGTTAGATTTTCTTTATTTTCTGCTTCTACTGGTGTACTACCCGCAAATAAATCCATATTTAAATAATTGGAATTTCCATCAATACTATCCATTAATTGTGGTTTTGTTTGTTCATCTTTTTCCATCTTTGTTCCTAACTGAATCTCATCATTTGGAATTTTTAATCCTGCTGTACTTTCTTGCTCAGCTAGCTTAAAATTTCCTGTTGGCACTAAATCTTCATTTTTAATTTCTGATTTTTTCACTTCTTGTTCTAATTCTCTTACTGTCATACGAGATTCTATTATCTTTTTCACCATTTCCTTTTGTTCTTCTGAATCTGAGAAATTTAGTAAAGTTCTTGCATGTCGCTCTGAAATTTGCTCTTTTAATAATGCCTGTTGTGCTTCATCTGTTAAAGCGAGTAGACGTAGTTTATTGGCTACGGCAGATTGACTTTTTCCCATTGTTTTTGCAAGTTCCTCTTGTGTCATCTGATCTAATTCTAAGATCTTTTGATAGGTTCTCGCTTCTTCAATTGGATTTAAATTTCTACGTTGTAAATTTTCAAGTAATGCTACTTTCGAACTTTCTTTATCATCTAGATTGCGAACAATCGCTGGAATTTTTGTTAGTCCTGCTAAGGCGGATGCTTTGTAGCGACGCTCTCCAGCAATAATTTCATATTTATTTCCAATATTTCTTACAATAATTGGTTGAATTACCCCATGTTCTTTGATGGAAATTGCGAGTTCTTTTAGAGCTCGTTCATCAAATACCTCTCTAGGCTGGAATCGATTCGGTATAATATCATCCAAATGTAAGTATACTACTTCGTTTTCTGAATGCATAAACATCCCTCACTTTTATTCTTTTTAGTTTCCCTATAGTACATTATAGAACAAAAAAAGAAATCTTTCAATGTATTTTTTCGATTTCTCTGTAAACTATTCTTTTTTTATTTCTTCTGCTGGCTATATATTTTATTTTTTTCTTTCTATTACCACTAAACTTCTATCACTTTCTTCTTTTGGCAATATAAATTTTTCTATATTTTTTATTTTATATTTTTTTTCTAGTTTTATTACTACTTCGTTTGTTAACTCGTTTTCAATATTTCCTTTCATTGCAATAAATATTCCCTCTTTTTTTACGAGGTGCATTGTATAATTTAAAAGTTTTTCAATATTGGCAACAGCTCTAGCGGTTACTACATCAAATGTTTCTTTGTAGTCTTCTCCTCTTGTATGTACTGCTTTTATGCTTTCTAATTTTAATTCTTTGATGATTTCATTTAAATAGATTACTCTTTTATTCAATGAGTCTAAAAGGATTATTTTTAGATGAGGAAAGACAATTTTTAAAACAATTCCAGGAAAACCTGCTCCGCTTCCTACATCACAAAGAGTTTCTTTTTGCTTTAAATCTACTGCTTTTATTAGTGTTAGGCTATCATAAAAATGTTTTAGATAGACATCTTCCTCTTCTATTATTCTAGTTAAGTTTATTTTCTTATTCCACTCTATTAATAAATGGTAGAACTGCTCTAGTTTTTCTAGCATCTCATCCGTTAAATTAATATTTAACTCTTCTACTGCTATTTTGAATTCTTCTTTAGTCATTCTTTTCTCTCTTTCTTAAATAAATCATTAGAATGGAAATATCAGCAGGATTTACTCCACTAATTCTCGACGCTTGTCCAAGCGAAGTTGGACGGATTTCCATTAATTTTTGCCGAGCTTCAGAGGCAAGATTTGGAATTTTTTCGTAGTTTAAATCTGAAGGAAGTTTTTTATTTTCCAAAGATAACATTTTTTCGGCTTCTTTTTCTGCTTTTTCAATATACCCTTCATAACAAGAAGTAATTTCTAATTGAGTACAAACCTCATTATCATATGGAATTTCTATAAAATGTTTGATATGTTCTATGTTTACTTCTGGTCTTTTTAATAAGTTATATAATGTAATTCCATCTTTTAATTCTGCAGTATTAATTTCTTTTAGATATTCATTTATTTCTTTTTTAGGGGTTATTTTCTCTGATTGTAAAAGGTCTTTTAGCTTTTTAATATTATCTTTTTTCATTATAAATTTTTGGTATATTTCTTCCTTTACTAAACCAACTTGATAACCATAAGATCTCAAGCGTAGGTCTGCATTATCGTGTCTTAATAAAAGACGATATTCTGCACGGGATGTTAAAAGCCTATAAGGGTCTTTTACCCCCTTGGTTACTAAATCATCAATTAAAACCCCAATATATGCCTCATTTCTTTTTAAGATTAATGGTTCTTTTCCTTCTAATTTTAAGGAAGCATTAATTCCCGCAATTAATCCTTGCCCTGCTGCTTCTTCATAGCCACTGGTCCCATTAATTTGTCCTGCTGTAAAAAGATTTTCTACAAGCTTTGTCTCTAAACTTTGTTTTAATTGTCTTGAGTCTATTGCATCATATTCAATAGCATAGGCATAGCATTTAATTTTTGCGTTTTCAAGACCTGGAAGACTATGTACCATCTTCTCTTGGATTTCATATGGCATACTGGTTGAGAAACCTTGAATATAGATATCATCATAGTACTTACTTTCTGGTTCTAGAAATAATTGATGACGCTCTTTATCTTTAAAACGAACTACTTTGTCTTCGATAGATGGACAATATCTTGGTCCTATTCCTTCTACATAACCTCCATACATACTCGATTTTTCTAAATTATCGTTGATAATTTTATGGGTTTGTTCATTCGTATAGATTAAATGACAGGGTTCCTGCTTTTCTACGTCATAGTATATTTTATTCTCAAAAGAAAATGTATGTGGTATTTCATCTCCTGCTTCTAGAGATGTTTTTGTAAAATCAATAGAAGCTTTTTCAATTCTTGGAGGTGTTCCTGTTTTTAATCTCAATATTCTAAATCCTAACTTTTTTAAAGTATCACTTAAAAACCTACTTGGCCTCTCCCCATGAGGTCCTTCGCTTTTTTTATGCTCTCCTACTAAAATACTGCTTTTTAGGTAGGTTCCTGTTGTTAATATTACGGCATCAGATAATATCTTCGTTCCATCTTCTAGAATAATTCCTCTGATTTTTTTATTTTCTACGATTAAATCTTCTACAAGAGATTCTTTTATCTCTAGGTTTTCTTGAGCATTTAGTGTTTTTAACATTTCCTTAGGATAGATGATTTTATCTTCTTGGGCACGAAGTGCTTGGACTGCAGGTCCTTTTTTGGTATTTAACATTTTCATCTGTAAGGCACCTTTATCTGCATTTCTTCCCATTTCTCCGCCTAAGGCATCAATTTCACGTACGACAATTCCTTTGGCAGGCCCTCCAATGGAAGGATTACAAGGCATATCTGCAATATTTTTTATATTTCCTGTTATTAATAAAGTAGAATGATTTTTTCTTGCTGCTGCAAGGGCTGCTTCACAACCAGCGTGTCCTCCCCCAACAACTATTACTTCATACTTCATATTATTCCTTCTTTCTTTTATTTTCCGACACAGAAGTTTGCAAATAAATGATCGATGATTTCTTCACTATATTCTTCTCCTATTACTTCTCCAAGTAGATTAAAAGCATTTTTTAAGTCAATTGCTACCATATCAATTGGTAGGCTATTATCTATTGCCTTTATTACATCACTTACTTCCTTTTGGGCTTGTTTGATGAGTGATATCTGTCTTGCATTACTTAAGTAAGTTGTATCTGTACTTTCTATCTTTTCTAAGTTGAATAACTCTTTAATTTTTGCTTTTAGACTTTCTATTCCATTTAAGTCCTTGGTATTGGTACTTACTACTTGATATGTTTTGAAATCTTCTATTTTTAGTTTACTGTCTAAGTCGTTTTTATTTAAAACAACGATTGTCTTTTCTTTATCAATTTTGTCCAGTAGTTCTCTATCTTGTTCTGTTAGGTCTTCTCCACTATTTAATACTAATAGAATAAGACTTGCCGTATCAATTAATGAAAGGCTTTTCTCTACTCCTATTTTTTCGATTTTATCTTCTGTTTCACGGATTCCTGCTGTATCAATCATATTAAGATGGACTCCTTCAAAACTGATACTTCCTTCCACAATATCACGCGTTGTTCCTTCGATATCTGTTACAATTGCTTTTTCTTGTTCTAAGAGACTGTTTAATATACTACTTTTTCCTACATTTGGGCGTCCGATAATTACGGTTTTAATTCCCTCTTTGATAATTTCTCCATTTTTGGCATCTTTCAATAACCTTTCAAGTTCTATTTGTAATTCTTGGGTTACTTTTTTTATTTTATCTATTGTTACAATTTCAATATCATAGTATTCTGGATAGTCAATGTTTACTTCGATACTTGCGAGGAGGTCTTTAATTTTTTCTCTTAGAGTTTCAATATAGTTTGATATACGACCACTTAATTGTTCTAAAGCTTGTCGTCTTGCATTATCGCTTTTACTTTCAATTAAATCCATTATTGCTTCTGCTTGTGTTAAATCGATTCTTCCATTTAAAAAGGCTCTTTTGGTAAATTCTCCTGCTTCTGCTAGTCTTGCACCGTGATTTAGGATGGTTTCTAGCACTCGATTTGTTGCGATTATTCCACCATGACAGTTAATTTCTACAATATCCTCTGTTGTAAATGTTTTGGGAGCTTTCATTACTGTTACTAATACTTCATCCATTAACTCTTCTTTCTCTTTGATAAAACCATAATGAATAGTATGGGAATCTACTTCCTTTAAATTTTTTCCTGTAAATATTTCATTGACGATTTTAATTGCCTCTTCTCCACTTACTCTCACAATTGAGATTGCCCCTTTTCCTAGTGCTGTTGAAATGGCTGCGATAGTATCTTTCATAAACATTCACTTCCCTTGCAAATTCTAGGGCTATTCTATCATAAAAGATAAAAAAAAAGAAGAGAAATTCCTATATTTTGTTAATAGATAACCCTCTAGTGTTACTCCTAATATATTTTCTACTTCTTTTACAAAAAAGATTTTTGATTCTTTCTAAATAAAACTTTATTATTCTTTTTATTTTGTATCAATCCTGAAGTTATATAATCTATTCTATTATCATTTTTTAGTCAATTTTTTTGTTTGATCGTCTATTTTATTCTCCATATTTATTGATTCTGTTGGTTCTAAAATTTGCATTAGTATCTCTTCTGATACTAACAGATTACGGAATTGTTCATTTTCTTGATATTCCTTACTATTCTCATTTGGTGCTATATTTAAATTTAAAATTTTCTTTGGTTTTATACCTTGACCACAAAGATTATATATTTTTTCGATTTTGTCCTCATTTAAAAAGATTTGCATAAAGTTTGGTATGTTCTCCATAATTTCCTCTAATTTTTCCCGTTTTTCTTGTGGAAACTGTTTTTGATAATAAACAAAATTATCCTTATCTGGATCGCATAATTTTGTGTATATAATATGATATGGTATTTGATTCATATTATACTTTAAATAATATAGAGCAAATCTTAATTTTGGTTCTAATGGAACCAATTCCCTTGTATCAAGGTCTTTTAAATCATATTTTTTTAATGTTTTTTGTTGAATGCTCCTGATTCCTGGTTTGATTTTTTTTAAAATCTTGTTTTGTTTTTGTCCACACAAGTCTCATCCAATGACTTTGGTTTTACTTGCGATAGTTCCTCTACTGCTTTCATATAGTAATCACTCAATTTAGTTTCTTGCTGAATTTCTTGTCTGGAAGGTATTCTTCCTGTTTCTTTTTGATATTGTTTAACATAATTATTATATTTTCTTTCTGCAATCTTTACCTGATATGGAACTTTAATATTAGGATCATACTTGTATATCTTAACTGGAAGTGTTTTTTTTAATGATCTTGTTATATAAGTCGACAATTTTGCTTCGCTATTCATATCATAGAGTCTAATAGCTTTCATCATAATAAGAACACTTTCTTGTACTAAATCTAAATAATTCATTGTTTGACATTGTGATTGATATTTTTTTGCAACTGTCTTTGCTAAACCAAGATTATGTATTATTAACTTTTGATAAGCTTCTTCACTTCCATTTTCTTTGTAGTCTTTTAATAACTGATTTGTTTTTACTATTGAAAGTACAGGGTATTGATATATCTCATTCATAAAAAGATTTGTTATTGCTTGTTCATCCATTTCTATTTCCCCCTTCATTTAATTCCCGCATATTATAGCATATTAATTGAAAAAAGGCAAGCTTTTTACTATTTTTCTATAATAAAATGATAAATATGTGATTATAATACCTTGATATGAGCTCTGTTTCTTCGTCTCATAAAATAAGTCATTCTTTGATATGACAGAAAATGGTCTGCTAACCAAAATCTAAAATCAGGGCAGAATTTATTTTTCTCTTAATGCTATCGCTTTTTCATCTTTCACCTAGGTGGCGAATGATTTTATTATGTTCTGAGATAGGAGCATAATAAAAAATACATTCATTGTTATAACAATAAATGTTCAAAAGAAATTAAGATACTTGTCTTCTGTACAGTATCGACTTAAGCATTCAAATTCATTTATCTTTTTATTTAGCAAGTACTTAATAGGTATTAACCTCTATTCTTTTTATTTCATATATGGTTTCTTCTTTATTGCTTCGTCTTCTGGTACTTTTTTTAATAATGCTTCATCTAGTGTTACTCCTAGTATTCTTTGTGCTTTTTCTCCAAAGAAGGCATTTTGTTCTCTCATACTTAATGAACTAATATCAATTGGTAAAAAGTTTGAACTATTGTGTAGTATTACTGTTTGATTTCGTACTTCTACGTCTTTCATTTCATAGCTAGCTAATTGTAGTTTTAGAGAAAACATAGAGGGTTCAAAAACACATTTTTTTAATAAGTTTGAATCAACAAAAGAATATCTATTTTTAGGATTAGAGTAAAGTTCTATACCATAAGAATTTACTATTGGTTTTTCGTCTTCATACTTTATCATTTCCTGTAATGTTTCTGTTGCATTATTATCATATTCTACAAGACTACTAAAAGTAAGTTGCATTGGCTTGTCTTTTTGATAGTCCTTATTATAGTATTTTACGGAAAACACATATCTAATAAATTCTTCTAAAGTTTCTATAGTATATGTAGACTTTTCTAACTTTTCTTCAAATATAGTCCCATCATTTCCTACTTCTAATTTATTGAAAAACACTAGTTTATCTCTTTGGCTCTCTAAGATTTTTAACTCTTCTAAATAGTCTTTTATCTCGCCTTCTTCCTCTCTTGTTTTTATACTTACTTTTGTTAAGCGATAATCTACTAAAATTCTTTCTTGTGCACTTTTTAAATCATTGATTGTTTTGATTTTCATATTTATCATCTACTTTCTTATTTTTATCAGGAACTTTTCCTTTTTTATGTCATTACATCTGTTAGAATAATATATCAAAATAATACTAAAATCAAGTATTAATTATGCTTAGTATTAGGTAACTTTTGATATGTAAATGATTTGGATTGTGAGTCCTCTTTTGTTAATTGTTCTATTATTTCATCTAAGGATAAATTGTTATTCCAGACTTGTCCTTACCTTTTTTGTGTGCTTTCTTCTGGCATAATATTTAGTTCATATGCTTGATCAATTGTTAATCCTTGAGAGTGAAATATTTTGTCTAATATAGAATCAGTAAAGTATTCTTCAAAGAATGTTGCTGTAGAGCATAAAATATCTATAATATTGTCTTTCCTTTCCTCAGGAAATTGCCTTTGATAATAAAAAATGTTATCATTTTCCGAATTACATAATTTTGTATAAATAATATGATAGGTTAATTTATCTGTATTTGTCTTTAAGTAATATAGTGCCAAATGTAATTTAGGTGGAATAGGGATCAGTTTCTTTCTATCAATATCTTTTATTCTATACTTTTGTGCTGTCTCACTTTTGATTTTTTGTAGTACTGGTGCTATTTTTTTTAGACTCTGTTTTTTCCTTTTCGAAACTTGCTGATAGGTAACTCCTATTTCTTTGGCCATTTCTTTTACACCTTTTTTCTGTTCACTTATTACTCTGTAGTAAAGAATATAATAATCTTTTGGTGTTAGAAAATCAGAAAGTCCTTGTAGTAGGAACAATTCATCTATTTCTTCATCAATCAAAGTTATTTTATCTTCTGCTGCTATAGTATCACCTAATACCATTTCTCTATTTTTGATCTTACTAGAATATACCCTGTCCAATGAATCTGTATCAAATAGTGGCAACTGTTTTTCTACTGCTTCCATATAATAATCACTCAATTTAGTTGCTTTTTTTATCTCTTGGCTAGTTGGGTATAGTCCTGTTGTCTTTTTATAATCACTAATATATTTATTATATTCTCGTTTTGATTTCTTCATCTTTGCAGAAACACGAATCGTATCATCCTGTTCATCTATCTTTCTTTGGAGTGCTCTACTTATTGATTTCCCGATAAAAGTAGATAATTTTGTTTCCCTATTCTCATCATAATTTTCAATTGCTTTCATCAAAATTAGGCAACTTTCTTGTATTAAATCTAAAAAACTCATTGTTTTGCAATATGGTTGGTATTGATTGGCTATTTTCATCGCTAGACCAATATTATGATTTATTAATTTTTGATGAGCTTCTTCATCTCCATATTTTTCTAGCAATACATTCTGTTCTTCTATTGAAAGCGTTGGATATCGTTTTTGTTCCATCTTAAAAAGCATCAACAATTGATTTTCATCCATATACTCTTCCCCCATCTCATTGGCGTATATTATAATACAGTTTTTTAGAAATAGCAAATAATATTTTTTGATTATTATTCTTTATCTAATCTATCAGACTATCGGAAAAAGCTTAGGATCAGAATATGAAACTTCTGCCCATTATTATTACAATTTAATAAAAAAGAAAAGTCTAATCTCTTGGTTTAATTACCACTGCACGATTAGGCTCTTCCCCTACACTTTCTGTATATACTTTTTTATTATTTGTTAAGGCATTATGCACAATTCTTCGCTCATATGAGTTCATAGAATCTAGTGTTGCTTCTACCTTAGTATCTGCTACTTCTCTTGCTATTTTCTTTGCTAGGATTTCTAATTGTTTTTGATGATGTTCTTTATAATCACTTACATCTATTATAAATTTGAATGGAACACTAATTTCTCTTTTTAAGGCTTGATTTACAATGATTGAAAAAGCACTTAAGTTTTTCCCGTTTTTTCCAATTAATAAGGCATCATTATCAGAGTATATAATATAGTTTGGAACATTCTCTTTTGTTTTTACTTCTAGATTTGCTGTAAATCCTAGATCTTTTAGTAAGGTTATCATATAATCCTTTAAAAACTTTACTACTTCTCTTTTTTCAATTACTTCTATTTCTACTTTCTTACTTTTAAAAAGGCCACCTTTTACTTCTTCTTTTTCAATAATCATTAAATTTTCTTCCACTTCTTGTAAATCTATTTTTGCATTATTTACTGCTTCTTCTTTTGTTTTTCCATAGTACTTATGCTTTTCCATTTTGTTCTTTACTCCTTTTTACTAATATATTTTGGAAGATGGTAAAGACATTCGTTGTTACCCAATAGATTCCTAGGGCAGATGGCATAAATAGGGCCATTACAATAATCATAATACTCATCATTGTTGGCATCATATTCATATTTATATTGCCACTGGTTCCAGCCATATTCATTTTAAATGAAAAATAAGTCGATAGGGCGATAATAATCATTAAAATTAAATACACATACCAAGTGGTAGTAAATATTCCAATCATTGGAGTTGTTCCAAGTTGAAGACCTAAAAATTTATCTTCAAATAAAGCAGGTGTTCTTTGTACAGCTTCAAAAAAGGCAATGAATAGGGGAAGCTGTAGCATTGAGAAAAGACAACCAGATAGGGGAGATATATTATATTTTTGATATACTGCCATCAATTCTTGGTTTTGTTTTAGCATAGAATCTTGGTCTTGACGTCCTTCGTATTTTTTCTGAATACGGTTAATCTCAGGTTGTGCCTTTTTTAGTATTTCAGATTGCATTGCTGTTTTTTTAGTAACAGGGTAGGCAACTAAACGAATTATTAAACTTATAATAATGATAGATAGGGCATAACTACTAAGTGTTTTTCCAAGAAGAAGTAAAATAAATGCTAGAGGTTTAATAAATATACTTGTCCATAATCCTTCATATTTACCGCTGTTTGCCTTAAATTCAGTACATTCTGGTAGTTTCTCAATATTTTTTTTGTTTTTTTCATAGGCTTTTATAGTATCTTTATCTGTTGGCCTACATAAAATATTTTCTGTTAGATTTTGTCCAGTTGTTTCATTTTTTACAGGATTGCCTTTTTTATCTACTAATGTCTTAGTACAACCAGTTGTTAGCATTAATAAAAGTAGAAGAATTATTATTTTTTTTTGGTTCTTTTTATTTTTCATTTTTTGCTCCTTTTTCTACTGTCATTAATTGAAGTAGACTCTCTTTCATTTCTTGGTGTGTTATCTCTAGACAGTTCTTTCTTAATATTATAATATAATTTCTACTATTTTGATAGACTTTTTTATATTCATCAATTATCGAGCGAATTTTTCTTTTATACTTATTTCTTATTACTGCTTTTCCAATTTTTTTTCCAACAGAAATTCCAAACTTGTCATACCCTAGATTATTTGATTGATAATAGATAACAAAATTTTTGTTTTTTAGACATTTTCCCGTCTTTATAATTTGATTAAAATCTTGTTGTTTTTTCACAACCATTGCTTTTTTCATAATATCACCCTTTACTTTATAAGTAAAAAACCACTGAAATCAGTGGCATTATTTACAAAGTCTTTTACGACCTTTGCGACGACGACGATTTAAAATATCAGTTTTTTTACGTGCGAAAAAACCATGTTTCTTTGCTTTTTTACGATTATTTGGTTGATATGTTCTTTTCAATTTCTCCACCTCCAGACATAAATCTCCATTAGTATAATAGAAAAGTGCCACTTTTGTCAATAAAACCTACTAAATTATTCCATATATTTTTAGATTCCCCAGTTTCAACAAGTTTGTGGATTTCTTTTTTCACTATGTGCATAATAATTTGTGGAAAATGTGGAAAAGTCGAGTTTGTTCTTTATTTTCAAGTGTTTCTTATGTGGAAAAAACTGTGGACTTCCTGTGAATTATTTTT
Organism: uncultured Bacilli bacterium; assembly: GCA_910583685.1. Classification (GTDB taxonomy): domain Bacteria; phylum Bacillota_I; class Bacilli_A; order RF39; family UBA660; genus MGBC119817. The sequence goes on along the minus strand of CAJTXY010000002.1, from coordinate 64,098 downwards.
TTTCCTCAAAAAATGTTTTCTTTTTCAACAATTTGAGATACACTATTTTTAAGTTTTTTGACGGGGAGATGGTAGAGATGAATGTCGATATTTTATGGTCTAAATTTTTATCAACAATCAAAGAAGAACTATCATCTCTTTCCTATAATATATGGTTTCAAGAGACAGAACTTTACAAATTAGAAGAGGAGAGGGCAATTATTATTGTTCCAATGCCAATTCATAAAAAACATTTACCTGATAATTATTCGGAAGTCATTATTAGTACTTTAAATAAGATTACTGGAACAAATTTTGAATTAGAATTTTTATTAAAAGAAGAAATTGAAGAAAAAGAGAAAGAAACAAAGCAAGAAGAAGTTATTTTACAGACAGTTAGTGAAGGTGTTCCTAGTAATGCTTTTGTGCATTCTAATTTAAAAAAACAGTATACTTTTGAGAACTTTATTGTTGGAAATAGTAATAAATTTGCACAGGCGGCAGCACTTTCTGTGGCTGAAAATCCTGGAAAAATGTATAATCCTTTATTTCTTTATGGAAATAGTGGACTAGGAAAGACCCATTTGATGCATGCCATTGGAAACTATATTGTGGAAAATAGTAATAGGCGAGTTCTCTACGTTACTAGTGACCAATTTATTGAGGATTTTATTGGTATTAATAAGAAAAATAGTAGAGGAAATAATTTAGATTGTGTTGATTTCTTTAAAAATAAGTATCGAAATATTGATGTCTTAATTATCGATGATATTCAATTTTTAGGACCTGCAACACAGTCCCAACAAGAGTTTTTCCACACATTTAACTCTTTATATAGCGATTCTAAACAAATTATTATTTCTTCTGATCGATCGCCTGATGATTTAAAATTGTTAGAAGATCGTCTTCGAACGCGTTTTTGTTGGGGGCTTACGGTTAATATCTTTCCACCTGACTTTAATCTGCGTGTTGAAATACTTAAGAAAAAGATTGCAGCAGGGGCATTCGAAAAAGATATTCCACAGGATGTTGTGGAGTATATTGCTTCTAATATTGGCAATGATGTACGACAATTGGAGGGATCTATTACAAGACTTATTGCTTATTCCACTATTATGGGAGGAGCTGAAATCAATCTAGACCTTGCAATTGATGCACTTAAAGATTTCATAAGTAAAGGAATGTGTGAAAAAAATGATATCCACAGAATTCAGCGAATTGTATCTGAATACTTTCAAATATCAGTGGAAGATATTAGGAGCAAAAAAAGAAGTGCTAATATTGCTTTTCCAAGGCAAATTGCAATGTATTTATGTAGACAAATGACTAGCGAGTCTTTTCCTAAAATTGGAACAGAATTTGGAGGAAAGGACCATTCCACTGTTATGCATTCTGTTGAAAAAATTGAAAATGAAATTAAAATTAATAAGGATCTTTATAATATTATAGAGAAGCTAAAAAAAGATATAGAATAGGGGATGTGGAAAATATGCAATTATTATTTTACTTTTCCACAAAGAATATTGTAAAATAATATTGATATATCAATGGAAAATAGGGTTTTAAACTTTTTCCACAGTAATAATAACAATAATTAATAAGAAAGAAGGAATATTTATGAAATTAACAATTAAAAAAGATTTATTACTTGATGCTTTAAGTAAAGTATCAAAAGCGATTAGTACAAAAAATTTGATCCCAGTTCTTGCAGGAATTCGCTTTGATGTTTCAAAGAAAAAACTGACTTTAACTGCTTCTGATAATGATATTACAATTGAAACAACAATTTATGCGAATGATACAGAAGATTTTACTATTGAAAAAGAAGGGTCTATTATTATTCAGGGAAAATATATTTTAGATATTGTTAGAAAGCTTCCTGATAAATATATTAATATTGAATTGATTGATGAACTTAAAATATTGATCTACACAGAAAATAGTGAATTTAATTTAAATGGTATTAATGAGAGTGAATACCCATCTATCGATTTAGAGGAAAGTAAGAAAAAAGTAGAGATTTCAAATCAAACTTTTAAAGATATTGTTATGCAAACTGCATTTGCATCCTCTAATGAAGAGACCAAACCTGTTTTAACGGGAATTAACTTTAATATTGCTGGTAATCTTTTAGAATGTAATTCTACGGATTCTTACCGTTTAGCAAGGAAGGTTATTTATTTAGAAAAAAGTAGTGAAGAAAATTATAATATTGTTATTCCTAGTCATAATTTAGAAGAGTTTTGTAAAATATTAGGGGATGATGAAGAAAATATTGAAATTCATATTTTTAATAATAAAATTTTATTTAAATATAAAAATGTTAAATTTCAATCAAGATTAATTAATGGAACTTACCCTAATACTTCTAATTTGATGCCAACAGATTCTTATTTAGTAGTTACTGCTTCTCTTGATGAACTTTATAGTGTTATAGATCGTGCAAGTATTTTAACTAGTGATAAAGAAAAGAATATTGTTACTCTTGAAACGATAGATGATACTTTAATTTTGCGATCATCTTCTGCTGAAATCGGTAGAGTAGAGGAAAAAATGAGAATTCTTAAGAATAATCAAGAAAATATTAAGATTTCATTTAGTGCTAAATATATGATGGAAGCTTTAAAATCGTTTAAAACAGATAGTGTTGATTTACATTTTGTAGGAGAGATAAAACCAATTTTGATCAAATCAAAGGCAGATGAGACTTTAACTCAATTAGTTTTACCAATTCGTACTTATTAGAAATAAGCGATATTATAGAAAAAATTGTTGACTTTGTAGATATTTTCGACAATTTTTTCTTTTTTTTTGCATTTTCCAGAAATTTCTACTTTTTTCGACCTCTTCAAGTGATATATTTTCCTTGAGAACGGGAAATTAACGTTTTCAGAAGGGGGATTTTATGAAATATGAAATTAACGAAGGAACTTTGGCGATTATGCCAATGGATTCTAATATGAGTAAGGTTTTAGAAGATGAAGTAGAGTATGTGATTGAAGAAAATCCATATCAGATTATGGAAGAGAGTTGTAGGTATTTTGGAAGTAGTTATAAAGGAAGAAAGGAGGGTGCAAAGAGTATTTTAGGAGATGGTTATAAAATACCGATTTTAGTAGAAGATGGACGAAATATTGTATTTTTTCCAACAGTTTCTCCTGATGATAGAAATTGTATTTGGCTTGCTTCTAGCAGAATTAGAAATATCGAGTCTATAGATGAATTATCATCAAGAATAATCTTTGATAATAATCAGGAAATTGAGATACCAATCTCTTATCGATCTTTGCAAAATCAACTTCTTCGTGCTACTCGTTTAGAATCAGTTGTTCGAAACCGAAAAAAATAGTAAGAATATGCAAATTTATGTGCATATAGGCCCATATTATGTTATAATAGTCTCGTAGGTATAGGAATACTAAAACAGGGATAAGGTGATAATATGGGTCTTTTTTTATCTAAATTATGTTTTTAAGTAAAATTAATCTTTATAATTTCCGAAATTATCGAAAAGTGAGTGTTCAATTTGGATCAAAAATGAATATTTTAATTGGTCATAATGCCCAAGGGAAGACTAATATTTTGGAAGCAATCTCTATACTTGCTCTTACAAAATCTCATCGTGGTGGTTGTGAGGCTAATCTTATTAAGTCAGGCGAGGAGAAGGCCATTATAAAAGGGCGAGTGAAAACGAGACGTATTCTTAATGATTTAGAGATTCAAATGATGGATGGAAATAAGAAAATTCAAGTAAATAGTGATAAAGTAAGTCGACTTGCTGATTATATTTCTTATCTTAATGTTATTATTTTTACTCCTGATGATTTGGAACTTATTAAAGGTTCTCCTAGCATAAGACGTAATTTTTTTAATATTGAACTTAGTCAATTATCAAAAACTTATCTAAATACCTATAATGAATATAATAAAATTCTAAAGACGCGTAATGAATATTTAAAGTTGTTGTTTACTAGTAGTATTGCTGATAAAAATTATTTGGATATTTTGACAGATAAACTTGTAGAAAAAGCAGTGATTATTTATCAAGAACGCCAAAAGTTTATTGAGCAAATTAATGAAAATTTAAGTGATATTTTCTTTGATATAGCAGGGGAGAGATCTCTTAAAATGGTTTATGAGACCAATATTCGCTTTGATTCTTTTGATGATGTTATTATCAAGAAAGAGATGCTTGCAATTTATAAGAAGAATTATGAAAAAGAATTAAACTATAAAATGACATTATATGGTCCTCATCGAGATGATTTCTCAATTTATTTAGCGGATGTTAATTTGAAAAACTTTGGATCACAGGGGCAACAAAGATTAGCTGTTGTGGCAACCAAATTATCAGAAATCCCTATTTTTGAAAGAGTATGCAATACAAAACCGATATTGCTTTTGGATGATATTTTTAGTGAACTGGATCTTACGAAGAGAAAGAAATTACTAAAACATATTAATAATGATATACAAAGTATTATTACGACAACGGATTTAAAAAATATTCAGAAAAAATATTTAGAAGATGCTAATATCTATATAGTAGAAAAAGGAAATATAAGTAGAAAGTAGGTTAAGAAAATGGAAGAAAAAAAGTATGATTCGTCTGCGATACAAGTCCTAGAAGGTTTAGAAGCTGTTCGTAAGCGTCCAGGTATGTATATTGGAACGACAAGTTCTCGTGGACTTCACCATTTAGTATGGGAGATTGTGGATAATGCAATTGATGAGGCCCTTGCTGGTTATTGTTCTCATATTGAGGTAATTGTGGGAAGTGAGAATACAATTACAGTAAAAGATGATGGACGTGGTATTCCCGTTGATATTCATCCCAAAACTGGAAAAAGTACAGTAGAAACTGTATATACAGTACTTCACGCTGGTGGTAAGTTTGGTGGAGGAGGATACAAAGTATCTGGTGGACTTCATGGAGTTGGTGCTAGTGTTGTTAATGCTTTAAGTAGTTGGCTTGAAGTACGTGTTTATAAAGATGGAAATGTTTATTTTCAAAAATATAGTAATGGAGGACATCCTGAGGCACAACTTACCGTGATTGAGGAATGTTCTAAAGAAAGAACTGGAACTACCGTTGTATTTAAACCAGATCCTGAAATATTTACAGAAACTACAGTATATGATTATGAAATATTAAAAACAAGGCTTCGTGAACTTGCTTTCTTAAATAAAGGACTTCGTATTTCTTTATATGATGAGAGAGAAGTTGATAAGAAAGATTCATTCTATTATGAAGGTGGATTAAAAGAGTATGTTACGATGTTAAATGCTTCTAAAAATCCTATACATGATACTATTATTGATGTAGAAGGTATTGATAAAGATATTTCTTTAGAGGTTGCTCTTCAATATAATGAGACATATAATTCTAGTATTTATTCTTTTGTTAATAATATTACGACACCAGAGGGTGGAACACATGAAGATGGTGTAAGACGTGCATTAACTAGAATTTTGAATAAGTATGCTGTTAGCAATAATCTTTTAAAGAATAATGATGATTCTCTAACTGGAGATGATGTTCGTGAAGGTCTTACTATGATTATTTCTATTAAGCATCCAAATCCTCAATTTGAAGGACAAACAAAGACAAAACTTGGTAATGCTGAAGTTAGAGGTGTTTCTGATAAAATTTTCTCAGCAGCATTTGAACGGTTCTTGATGGAACATCCAGATGAGGCTAAAATCATTGTAGAAAAAGGAATGACTGCATCTCGTGCTCGTGTTGCTGCTAAAAAGGCACGTGAGCTTACTAGAAGAAAAGGGGACTTAGATATTACGAACTTTTATGGTAAGTTATCTGACTGTAAGAGTAAGGATGCTAGTGAGAGTGAAATATTCTTAGTCGAGGGAGATTCCGCTGGTGGTTCTGCTATTAAAGGAAGAAATAGTATTACACAGGCAATTTTGCCTCTTCGTGGAAAGATTTTAAATGTTGAGAAGGCAAGACTTGATAGAGCTTTATCGAATGAAGAGATTCGTACGATTATTACGGCTTTTGGTACTGGAATAGGGGACGATTTTGATTTAAATAAGTTACGTTATCACAAAATTATTATTATGACCGATGCCGATGTAGATGGTTCTCATATTCGTGTACTCCTTTTAACGTTATTTTATCGCTTTTTTAGGCCGATTGTAGAGGCAGGACACGTATATGCTGCTCAGCCCCCATTATTCGTCATAAAACACGGAAAAACGATTAAATATGTGCTAAATGAGCAGGAGAGAGATGAATATTTAGCAACCCTTGCTCCTAATACAAAGTATGAGATTGCTCGAATGAAAGGTTTGGGAGAGATGGATGCTGAAGAATTGAATGAGACAACAATGGATATTGAAAAAAGAGTGTTGAGACAGATTACAGTAGATGATGCAATGCTTGCGGATGAAACCTTTTCTAAGCTTATGGGTGAAGAAGTGGAGCCACGTCGTAATTTCATTGAAGAAAATGCTGTATATGTTGAGAATTTGGATGTTTAGGAGGTAAGGTAGATGGATCGATTAGAAAAAAATAATATTGTAAATGAAATACGAAATTCTTTCTTGGAATATTCAATGAGTGTTATTGTTGCTCGTGCTTTACCAGATTTGAGAGATGGATTAAAACCTGTTCATCGTAGAATTTTATATTCGATGTATGAGTCTGGTTATACACCTGATAAACCTCATAAAAAGAGTGCAAAAACAGTCGGAGAAGTTATGGGTAATTACCATCCTCATGGAGACTCTAGTATCTATGAAGCGATGGTTCGTATGGCACAGGACTTTTCTTATCGTTATATGCTTGTAGATGGACATGGTAACTTTGGTAATATTGAAGGTTATGGTGCTGCTGCTATGCGTTATACAGAATCGCGTCTTTCTAAGATTTCATTGGAACTTCTTAGAAATATCAACAAAAATACAGTTGATTTTGCACCAAACTTTGATGAAACTACGAAGGAACCTACAGTTCTACCATCACGTTTTCCTAATATTTTGGTCAATGGTACAATGGGAATTGCGGTTGGTATGGCAACCAATATTCCACCTCACAACTTGGGTGAAGTGATTGATGGATGTATTGCTTATATTGATAATCCTGATATTGATGTAGATGGATTAATGCAATATATTAAGGGACCAGATTTTCCAACTGGTGCTACCATCCTTGGTAATAGTGGGATTAAAAAGGCTTATGAGACAGGGCGAGGAAGTATTACGATACGTAGTAAGGCTCGAATTGAGGAAGAAAAAGGAAAGCATTATATCATTATTGATGAGGTTCCATATGGGATTAATACTTTGGATTTAAAGAATAAAGTAGCAGACTTAGTTCATAATAAGGTAATTGATGGAATCGCTGATTATCATACAGACTTAAAAGATGGTATTAAAATTACTATTACTTTGAAAAAGGATGCTAATCCTCAGGTTGTATTAAATAATTTATATAAACATACGGCTTTTCAAAATAACTTTGGTATTATATTCCTTATGCTTGATCAAGGAGTTCCTAAAACTTTAGGATTAAAGGATATTATATCTAAATATGTGGATTATCAAAAAGAGATTATTATTCGTAGAACGAAGTTTGACTTGGCTAAAGATGAGGCTAGAGCACATATTTTAGAGGGGTTAAAGATTGCACTTGATCATATTGATGCGATTATTGCTTTAATTAAGGCTTCTAAGAGTGATGAAGAGGCTATGAATGGTCTTATGAGTAAGTACCAATTGTCAGAGGCACAATCTCAGGCAATTTTGGAAATGAAGTTAAGACGTTTAACTGGTTTAGAAAGAGATAAAATCGAGAATGAACTTGCTGCTTTACTTGCTGAGATTGAGGAATTGAAGGCTATTTTAGCTAGTGAAGAGAAGATCTTACAAATTATTAAAGATGAGATGACTGAAATTAAGAATAAATATGGTGATGAACGTCGTACTAATATTGATATGACTGCAATCGAATATATAGAAGATGAGTCTTTAATTCCAGTTGAAGATATTATTGTTACATTAACCAATAAAGGCTATGTTAAGAGATTAAAATCGGATACTTATCGTGCACAAAACCGTGGAGGTGTTGGTGTCAAAGGTATGGCAACCAATGAGGAGGATTTTGTTAAGCATTTAATCAATATGAAAACACATGATTACATTTTATTCTTCTCAAATAAGGGTCGCGTATATCGATTGAAGGGTTATGAAATTCCTGAGTTTAATAGGCAATCAAAAGGACTTCCTGTTATTAACTTATTATCTTTAGATAAAGATGAAAACATTAGTTCGATAGTTACGGTTGCAGGAGATGTGGAAAAAGAAGAAAATAGTTATTTATTATTTGCAACACGGAATGGATTAGTAAAGAGAACGGCAATGGAAGAGTTTGATAACATTCGAAAAGGTGGAAAAATTGCTATTATTTTAAAGGATGATGATGAATTAATTGGTGTTTCTAAAACAAATGGTGAAAATGAGATTGTTTTAGGTGCTAGCAATGGACGAATGGTTCGTTTTAATGAGAAAGAAGTTAGAGTTATGGGTAGAAGTACTTCTGGTGTTAAGGGTATGGACTTAGATGGTAGTCATATTGTTGGAGCAGAGGTTGTTACACCAGAACGATTAATTTTGATTGTTACTGAGAAGGGTTATGGAAAGCAGACAGAGATTAATGAATATCGTCTTACCCATAGAGGTAGTAAAGGGGTTAAGGCTCTTAATATTACTGAAAAGAATGGTAGTATGGCTGCACTAAATTGTGTGGATACTAATAGGGAACAGGATTTAATTATTGTTAGTGATAATGGAATAGTTATGAGAATGCCATTGGAGCAGGTTTCGACTTTGAAAAGAGCAACACAGGGTGTCCGTTTAATTAATCTACGTGATAATCAAAAGGTTGCTACAGTAACGGTTGTGGAAAAAGAAAAAAACGAAGACGAAATAATTGATGAAGATGGAAAAGAAAAAGTAGAAACAGAATAGTTTCTCTTTTTTGTTGATAAAGTATTTTTCTTTTCATTCAATTGTGGAAAAAGAATATTTTGAGATCAGTGATTGTTGATTTTGCTTTTAAATTATTTCCCGGGAAATAATTTAAAAGTAAATATTGCTTTTTTTATTGATTTATATTACAATAATTACGATGCAATGAATATGTTGGAAACAGGTCAGGATTGGAAGATAGCAGCCTTAACAAATTTTATTCATGTGCATCATTTTATTTGGAGTTGATTTTTGTGTATATTGAGGAATATATGAGGCTGGCTGTGGAAGAAGCAAAAAAGGCTTTAGCATTACAAGAGGTTCCTATTGGTGCTGTAATTGTGAAGAATGGACAGGTAATTTCCAAGGCTTATAATCAAAAGAATGCTATGAATATTGTGACTAAACATGCAGAACTTATTGCGATAGAAGAGGCTAATAGATTATTAAATAATTGGAGATTGTTAGATTGTGATCTTTATGTGACATTGGAACCTTGTCCTATGTGTATGAGTGCAATACAGCAATCTAGAATTAAAAATGTTTATTATGGTATTGAAAATAGTGATATTATTAATCATAATATTATTGAATTGATTGCAGATAAAAGTAATACAAATCCTAAAGTCCAACTATTTGGTGGTTATTTGCAGGAGGAAATATTATTGTTACTTACTGCGTTTTTTAAGAAGAAACGAGGAAAATAGTTTGTTTAGTCTTTTAAATGTTCCACGTGGAACATAGATCAAATTATTTCTTGGAAAATAATTTGATTGTGTATCATCTTAATAGATGATATTTTTTATTGGGTGAGCGAGTATATTATGTCTTTTATATAATTTGTTTTGGTAGTGTTTATAAAATTTATTATCTAGGTGAAAATTCTATTGTGTAAAAGACTAAATTTGTTAAGAATTATGAAGTGTTTATATTTTATTATATAATTTGATATGATTTAAATGAGGTGATATTAGTAAAATTATTTCCCGGGAAATAATTTTATTATAAAAATGTGTAATAATGTAGTTTGATTCTATGTTTCACGTGAAACATTAGATAATGGAAGCTGGAAAATGTTTTATTTATTAAAAACCAAATTGCTTATTGTATGATTTTACAAAGTTAAAATTGAAGATGGTATTGATAAATTATTTCCCGGGAAATAATTTTATTATAAAAATGTGTAATAGTATTGTTTAATTCTATGTTTTACGTGAAACATTAGACAATGGAGCTGGAAAATTTTTTTTTATTAAAAGCCAAATTGTTTATTATATGATTTTACAAAGTTAAAATTGAAGATGGTATTGATGAATTATTTCCCGGGAAATAATTTTTATTATTAAATTGTGCGATAATGTAGTTTGATTTTATGTTTCACGTGAAACATAGATTGTTTTTAATAAATTCTTTAATCTATTATGTTTTTATGCTATACTTTTTATAGAATTTATATATAGGAGTGATGTTTGTGTATCAGGCGTTATATAGAAAATATAGACCAATTTTATTTAAAGATGTTGTTGGACAGAAAGCAGTAGTTAAAGTTTTAAAAAATTCTATTTCCAATCATCATATTGGTCATGCATATTTATTTTTTGGTCCGCGTGGTACTGGAAAAACTTCTTTAGCAAAAATTTTTGCTCGTACTATTAATTGTGAAAATATTAATGATGGTGAAATATGTGGTGTTTGTGCTTCTTGTAAAGAAATGATGGACAAAAATTGTGTTGATATCATTGAAATTGATGCTGCTTCTAATAATGGGGTAGATGAGATTAGGGATTTGAAAAGTAAAGTGAATTTGGTTCCTAATTCTTTAAAGTATAAAATTTATATTATCGACGAGGTGCATATGTTATCGATAGGTGCATTTAATGCATTATTAAAAACTTTAGAGGAACCTCCTGAGCATATTGTTTTTATTTTAGCTACTACCGATCCTCAAAAGATTCCAGAGACTATCAAGTCGCGCTGTCAATGTTTCCATTTTAAACGAATTAGTAAGAATGAAATTATTGAAAAGATGGAGGAAATTTGTAAAAATGAGGAAGTAACTGTAGATAATAGTGTACTGGAAAATATAGCAATTTCTTCTAATGGTGGATTAAGAGATTCTCTTACTATGTTAGATATGTTGTATTCTGCTTGTGGAAAAAAAATTACGCTTAATGATTATATTGAATTAAATGATTTGGTTGATGAAAGTGAATTGCAAATTTTGTTAGAGGAAATACTTTGTGGGAAGATAAATGATTTTTTGCAGCATATTGAGCAGTTTAATAGTTGTGGAAAAAATTTAATTCAAATATGTGAGTTATTGCTAGAAAGAGGAAAAAATTTAATTGTTCAATTTTATACCGAGAATAAAAAGGTTAATTTGAATTTTGAGTTTACTTTACTTGAAAAATTTTCATTTTTGCTTAATGAGAATATGAATAATATAAAGAGAGCTTCAAACCCTAAAATTTATATAGAAATTATGACTCTAAAATTTATTAATGATTATGTTTTGGAAAAGGATGCTATTGAGCAAAATATTTCCCGGGAAATAATTATAGAACAAAAATTCGATAAAAAAGATGCGGAGATTGTTGATAACTTTTCAGAAAAAGTGATTATGAATGAAAATGATAGTACTATTCTGAATAATGAAATATCTTTGAAATCAGATAAAAAAGAATGCTTTAATAATAATGTTAATTATGATAAAATAAGAAGTGACTTCTTAGAAAAATATCGAGAGATTATTGCTATTAGAGTGGATAATACGTTAGCACAGGCTGATAAGAATATTTTACTTGAGGTAAAACAACTTTTTGCTAAATTAAACGAATATGTTTTTGATCAGGAAATTGGTTATTTGGTTTGTGCTTTAATGGATGGTACTGTACGAGCTGCTAGTGCAGAGAATATTATTATAAGTCTTGAATATGATTCAATGATTGATTCTAATATTAGTAATATGGAGCAGTTGCAATTTGTTTTAAAAAAGGTTGCAGGTTTAAATCAGAAATTGGCTTTTATTACTGATGAGATGTGGAAGCAAAAAAAAATAGAATATATTCAAAAATTACAGAATGCAGAAAATTATGTATATAGAGAGGAACCAGATTTGCCAAAAATGCCAGTTTTAGAAGAAAAGGATGAATTGGTGAGTCGGGCATTTGAATTGTTTGGTGATATAGTAGAGGAGGAATAGAATATGAATATACAAGCAATGATGAAACAGGCACAATCACTTCAAAAGGAAATGATGAAAGCGAAAGATGAGATTGATAAAACAGAGTTTGTGGGAGAAAGTTCTCTTGTTCAGGCAACTGTGAATGGAAAAAAAGAGGTTTTAAAAATTAGTATTTCTAAAAATGACAATTTAGATTTGGATGATTTAGAATTGTTGGAAGATATGTTAGTTGTTGCAGTCAATAATGCGATGCAAAAAGTAGATGATATGACTGAACAAAAAATGGGTAAATTTGGTAATATGTCAGGATTGTTTTAGATATGTATCCAAATAGTTTACAGGAATTAATTCAAAGTTTTAAATATTTACCTGGAATTGGGGAGAAGACAGCAGAGCGTCTTGCTTTTGCTGTTTTGGAGATGGATGAGGAAAAAGCGGAATTTTTTTCTGAAAGTATAATCCATATGAAGGAAAATATTCATTTTTGTGAAATCTGTAATACGTTAACTGACGATAAAATATGTTCTATTTGCTCTTCTGATGATAGAGTATCTAAAGTATTATGTATTGTAGAAGATGCTAAGAGTGTATTTTTATTTGAAAAGTTAGGGACTTATAAGGGAAAATACCATGTTTTAAATGGGTTAATTTCTCCTTTGGATGGAGTTAATCCTGAAGATATAGGTATTAATAAGTTATTGGAACGTTTAAATAATGAATGTTTTGATGAAATTATTTTTGCTTTTCGCCCTAGTATAGAGGGTGAGACTACAGCACTTTATATTAAGCAAATATTGAGTGGTTTAAATATTAAGATTACAAAGTTAGCAAGTGGTGTACCAATTGGAGCTGATATGGAGTATATTGATGCTCTTACTTTGGAGTGTGCGCTGAATGATCGAAAGGAAGTAACATAATTTCTTTCCTTTTTCATATTCTGTACTAGGTGATTGATTTGAAACAAATAATGAAGTATGGAAAAAGAATTATTTTAGGTGCTTTTATTTTATATGGATATAATGTAATTGCTGCTAATTTTAATATGGTAGTTCCCATTAATTTTTTAACAGTAGGTATGATAGGAATTTTAGGATCTCCAGCATTAATTGCATTGATACTATTGAAGATTTTAATTATGTGAGGTAATAATGAAGAATGAGGAAGTTGAAAAGAAAATATATGATATTATTTATAATCAATTAAATCATGATATGCTTTCTCATGCATATTTAGTTGAGACAAATGATTATGATGATATAAAAAGTTTAATGATGAAAATTGTTAAATGTATTTTGTGTTGTGATAATGGTAATCATATTCAAGCTGGAAATTGTAATATTTGTAATTTAATTGATACTAATCAACTAATAGATTTAAAACAAATTTATCCTCAGGGCAATATGATAAAAAAAGAGCAACTATTAGAGTTGAAGCAATTATTTAAAACTACTTCTCTGAGTAAATATCGTGTTTATGTCATATATGAAGCGGAGAAATTGAATCCTTCTGCTGCCAATACGATTCTTAAGTTTTTAGAAGAACCTGAAGAAGGAATTGTTGCATTTTTAGTTACAAAGAATCGATATCATATATTAGAGACTTTAGTTTCTAGATGTCAAATTTTAAATGTACATAGTACTCCTTTTATTAAATATGATTTAAAATTGGTTGACTTTTTCCAAAAGATAACTAAGGGGGAAGATTTTTATTTAGAGTTTAAAGAGATAATGGAAGAGTATATGCCAGATAAAAATGCGGCTAAGGTGATGATAGACCAATTAGAACTTTATTTACATCAGCTTTTACTTTCTAGAACTAATACTAGTATTCAGGTGCAGGGAATAGAACTTTTTGAAAATATATCAAAAAATAGTATAATAAGTTATATCTCTATATTAGAAGAAGAAAAAGAAAAGTTATTATATAATATAAATTATCGGTTATGGTTTAATCATTTTATGGTGCGTTTTTTGGAGGTGGTAGAGTGTTAAATGTGATAGGAGTTTCAATAGATATATTGAAGGAAGTATTTTATTTTTCTCCTCAGGAGCTAAATTTAAAGAAGGGACAAGCTGTTTTAGTAGAAGGAAGTAATGGATTACAGTTTGGTGTTACGGTTACAGAAATTTATAAGGAGAAAAAAGAAAACTTAGTTTTACCTTTAAAAAATATTGTTCGGATTGCTACAGATGAGGATCTTGTTAAATATCAGAATCTGCAAGAGGAAGCGAATGATGCTTTGCAAATGGCAAAAAAATATGCTCAGGAGTTGAACTTAGATATGTCGTTTGTTGATGCTTATTATACATTTGAAAAAAGTCAACTATTTTTCTCTTTTGTTGCCGATAATAGAATAGATTTTAGGGAACTTGCTAAGAAGCTTGCTCAAAAATATAAAACTAGGATTGAACTTAGACAAATTGGAGTTCGTGATAAGGCAAAAAGAGTTGGCGGAATAGGACCTTGTGGATTGTTTTTATGTTGTAATACCTTTTTAACTGATTTTAATAGTGTTTCTATCAATATGGCCAAAAATCAAATGCTTGCTTTAAATCCTTCAAAAATAAATGGGGTTTGTGGTCGACTTTTATGTTGCCTAAATTATGAAAATGAAGCATATCGCTATCTGAAAGAAGGGTTACCTTCTATTGGGATGCTTGTAAAAAAGGAAGAAGGAACTGGAAAGGTAATATCTGTTGATATTTTTAAAAGAACTTATAAGGTTGATTTTGGTGCAAAGGGAGTTATTGAGTATTGTGATTAGTGAGCGAGATTTTATTTTATCTGATATTATTGGATTTCATAATATAAAAATGTATCAACCAAAAAAATCTTTTCGAATGACTAGTGATACTTTAGCTCTTGTTCATTTTATAAATCCTGAATATACAGATAAAAATATTTTGGATATTGGAACTGGTCTTGGGGGAATTCCTCTTGCTTTAAGTACAAAGAGTAAAGCTCATATAGTTGGTGTAGAAATTGAGAAGAGTATTGCTGATACTGCTTTTCGTTCTGTCTCTTATAATAAGCTTGAAGGACAAATTGAAATTATAAATTCGGATATTAAGGATTATGCAAACCAGGCTTGTCCAAATATTTTTGATATTATTGTTTCCAATCCCCCTTATTTTGTTGCTAATAAAGGTTATATTAATCAAAATGAAATTGTGGCAAGAGCTAAGCATAATGTTACTTTGGAACTTGAAGATATTATGAGAGTTGCAAATAAATTGTTAAAGGACAAGGGAAAGTTGATTTTGGTTTTTACTACAGAGCGATTTATTGAACTTATAAATTTGTATCAAAAATATCATTTTGCTATTAAGCGAATTCAATTTATTTATGGAAATTATAATAAAGGTGCAAAAACATTTTTAATAGAGGGTACTAAGAATGGTAAGATGGGAATGAAGGTTGATTTTCCAATTATTTTAGAGTCAAAAAAGGAGCAGGGAAATGAGTCAAAAAAGTTATAATAATACGGCAAGTTTATATTTAATACCAACCCCAATTGGTAATTTAGAAGATATTACAATGCGATGTTTAAAAGTCCTTCAAGAGGTTGATTATATTTTGTGTGAAGATACTAGAACAACTGGTAGTTTATTGAAAAAATATGATATTAGAAATCATTTGGTTAGTTGTCATGAATTTAATGAAGATTCTATTAAGAGTAAAGTAGTTAATGATTTGCAACTTGGTAAAAATATTGGTCTGGTAACTGATCAGGGGACTCCAATTATTAGTGATCCTGGTTATATTATTGTACAGGAAGCTTTGAAATATCAATTTAATGTTATTGCTTTACCTGGTGCCACTGCTTTTGTTCCTGCCTTAATTTCTTCAGGGCTTTCACCATCTCCTTTTATATTTTATGGTTTTTTAAATGCTAAGAGTTCTAAACAGAAAAAAGAATTGGAGCAGTTAAAGAATTATGCTATGACAATTATTTTTTATGAAGCACCTCATAGGATTGTAAAGACATTAACTAATATAAAAGAAGTGTTTGGAGATAGAAGAATTAGTTTGAATCGAGAAATTTCAAAAATGTATGAGGAAATTTATCGGGGAACTATTTCAGAGGTTCTAGAAAATCTTACTACTATAAAAGGAGAAATGGTTATTGTAGTAGATGGGAATTGTGAGATGAACAAGTATGATACTATGTCTGTTTTAGAGCATATTTATTTGTATTTAGAGGATGGACTAACAGAAAAGGAAGCAATTAAGTTGGTTGCTAAAGAACGTGGTATAGCAAAGAGTGAGGTTTATCAAGAATATCATAGAAAAAAGGATGTGAAATAATGAAATTGGTGGTTGGTCTTGGAAATCCGGGGGATGATTATCAAAATACAAGGCATAATACAGGCTTTTATATGTTGGATTTGTATTTGGAATCAAAAGGTTTAACAAATTATAAGAGTAAGTTTAACGGATTGTATATTACAGCGAGTGTAGAGGGAGAAAAAGTTATTTTTTTGAAGCCTCAATCTTTTATGAATCTTTCTGGAGAAGTGATACGAAAATTTGTTGATTTTTATAAAATTGATGTTAATGATATCTTTATTATTCATGATGATTTGGATCTTCCTATTGGTAGCTTTCGTTTAAAAGCAACAGGAAGTAGTGGTGGTCATAATGGCTTAAAAAATATTGAATCACATCTTAAGACACAGAAATATAAACGCTTGAAAGTTGGTATCTCACATATTGATAGAGAAGATACGATTGAGTATGTTTTAGGAAAGTTCTCAAAAAATGAGCAAGAGATTATAGAAAAAACTAGTATTATTATTGGTAATCTTTTGGATGATTATTTTAAAATGAGTTTTGATTCTTTAATGAATAAATATAACCGAAAGATTGGGTGATATGGGTGAGTATTTTTAGAGAATTAATTAATTTAGAACAAAAAGAACATATGGGTATTATGAATCTTACCGATGAGTTTTTTTGTGTTTATTTAAATAATATATTTTATCAAAATTCACAAAATATATTGGTAGTTGTTGGTTCTTTGTTTGAAGCAAATAAATTATATAAAGATTTACAAGTATATACTGATGATGTTTTGCTTTTTCCTATGGATGATTTTTTGACAAGTGAGGCAATTGCAATTAGTCCAGATTTACAAATGCTTCGAATGGAAAGTTTGATTGAGGCTTTGTCTCAGAAAAATAAAATAATTGTTACTAATTTAATGGGATATTTACGATATTTACCTGCACCTAGTAATTTTCAAAAATCTATTTTACATTATTGTATTGGTGATGCTATTTCACCACACGAGTTGGTTGTTCTTTTACTAAAATTGGGCTATCGCAGGGAAACAATGGTTACGCAAACTGGTGAATTTGCAGTTCGTGGATTTGTTATTGATATTTTTCCTACTACTATGTCAGATCCTATTCGTCTTGAATTTTTTGGCGATGAAATTGATGGAATTAGAAGTTTTCAAGCTGAAAGTCAGAGGTCTCTTGAGAACTTAGATGAAATTACTATTTATCCTTGTTGGGAGTTTATTATTGATGAGCAGGTAGATGATTGTTATCAAAAGCAGAAATATTTGCCACAATTTTTAGATGAGGTTTACTCTATTCAAGATTATTTAAAAAATATAACTGTTATTTATAAAGACTATTCTCAATTGGAAGTAAGTGAGAGGCTTCTGAGAGAAGAAATTATGACTTATCATTCTACGAAAGATACTGAATATTCTTATGATTATATGCATTATTTAAAAGATCTTCATTGTGAAAATGAGATTTATTATATGAATGTTGAAAACTTTGTTTTAGATTCTTCCTTTTCTATTTTAGATTTTAATGTAAAAACATTACCTGTTTTTAATGAAGATATTGAGGCAATTAACCAGTTTTTAAGAAAAAATTTAGAAAAGCAGAAAACGATTGTTATTTGTTTAAATAAAAATCAGATTAAGAATTTGCTTCCTAAACTTTCTGTTCCTTTTAAAGAGACTGATGAGGGGCATATTTTATTAGAAAAGATAAATGTTGTTGAAAAACCAATCCATGAAGGTTTTATTTATCAGAACTATATTTTTATTTCTCAAAAGGAAATTTATTATGAAAAAAAGAGGGTTCAACATTCAAAATCGAAATTTAAGTATACTTCTAAAATTAAAGATTTAGATAAACTTCAAGTAGGAGATTATATAGTACATGATGTATATGGAATAGGAGTTTATAATGGAATTCGTGTTCTTACTCAGAATGGTATTAGTAAAGACTATATAGAGCTTCTTTATAAAAATAATGATAAACTTTATATTCCTGTTGAGAAAATTGATTATTTATATAAATATGCTGGAAAAGAGGGAAGTGTGCCATCTGTTCATTCTTTAAATGGCAATGAATGGGAAAAAACAAAGCGAAGAGTTTCTGAAAAAATTGCAATTATGGCTGATCAATTATTGCAGCTTTATGCAGAACGGGAAAAAAAATGTGGGTATGCTTTCTCAAAAGATAGTCGAATGCTCAAAGAGTTTGAAAATGATATTTCTTTTACATTGACTGGTGATCAGAATTTGGCTATTCAGCAAATAAAAAGAGATATGGAATCCCAACAACCTATGGATCGACTATTATGTGGTGATGTTGGCTTTGGAAAGACTGAGGTTGCTTTTGTCGCAACATTTAAAGCAATTTTGGATTCTAAACAGGTTTTATTTCTTTGTCCTACTACTATTTTGTCCAATCAGCATTATGAAAACGCTTTGCGAAGATTTCAAAATTTTCCAGTGCAAATTGCTGTTTTGAATCGCTTTACATCACCTCGAGAACAAAAGAGGGTTATTGAGGGGCTAAAAGATGGAACTATCGATTTAGTATTTGGTACCCATAGACTTTTGAGTGAGGATATCAAGCCAAAGGATTTGGGACTTTTAGTAATAGATGAAGAGCAACGTTTTGGTGTTATTCATAAGGAAAAAATCAAGCAGTATAAAACAAATGTGGATGTACTTACACTTACGGCTACTCCCATTCCAAGGACTTTGCAGATGTCAATGACAGGGATTAGGAGTCTTTCATTAATTGAAACTCCTCCTACGAATCGGTATCCTGTTCAAACTTATGTGGTAGAAGAAAATAATCAGATTATTAAGGATGCAATATATAAAGAAATTTCTCGTGGTGGTCAAGTTTTTCTTCTTTATAATAGAGTAGAATTTATTGATCGTAAGGCAGAAGAGATAGCTAAATTAGTACCCGATGCCAATATTACTGTAGCTCATGGGCAGATGACAAAAGTGCAACTTGAGAATAAGATGATTGACTTTATTAATCATCAATTTGATGTTTTATTATGTACTACTATTATTGAAACAGGAATTGATATTCCTAACGTTAATACTTTAATTATTTTGGATGCAGACCGATTTGGATTGAGTCAATTGTATCAGATTAGGGGGCGAGTTGGACGAAGTAATAAATTTGCGTATGCTTATTTGATGTACAAACCATATAAAGCATTGACGGAGACTGCAATTAAAAGATTAAATGTTATTAAAGAATTTACAGAATTAGGGAGTGGTTTTTCGATTGCGACTCGGGATTTATCTATTCGTGGAGCTGGTGATATTTTAGGTCGAGAACAAGCTGGTTTTATTGATAGTGTTGGAATTGATCTATATTTAAGATTACTTAACGCAGAAGTGGCAAAGCGACAGGGTATAGAAATAGAAGAGATGAGTGATTCTAGTAATCCACTTATGAATGTTGCAACTCATATTGATGATACTTATGTAGAAGATGAAGAACTGAAAATTGAAATTCATCGTTTGATTAATATGATCGACAGTAGAGAAAAGCTTTCAGAAGTAAAAATAGAATTAGAGGACCGTTTTGGTAAGGTTAATCAAGATATGATTATTTATATGTATGAAGAATGGTTTGAAAAAATGGCTTCTAAAATTCCTGTTAAGAATTTTAGACAAAATAAAAATTCTATTGAGATATCTTTTTCTAAGGAAATTGTTGATAGACTTGATATGGAAACGTTGTTTGTTGATGTTTGTAATATCTCAATGATGTTTCGTTTTAAGACATTAGGTGAAGTTTTGGTTATTGTACTTGATACCATAAAACTTGAAAAGCATCCAATTTATTATTTGTGCGAATTATTGGAAAGAATAGATAATGAGTTAAAAAAGATTGACTAAAAAAATAATGCTTGATATTCTTTTAATTGTAATAATAGTGGAGGTGGTAATCTTGATAGGAGTAGAAGAGATAGAAAAGCAGCATTTAGAAAATTATAAAAATGCAATATTTGAATTAATAAAAAATAATACAGAAACTTTAGTTAGGGAAGATATTATTTCCCTTTTGAAGCAGCCACCTCTTGATTCTATGGATGTTATTCGTAATAGGCTTGTTACTCTTTCAAAAAAGTATGGTATTATTTTGGATACAGAGATGATGAATCAATTATTAGTTAATTATCGTAGTAAGCTTGTAGATTCTTTTTTTAGTATTGGTGATGATCGAATAGAAAAACTAAATAAAATAGTAGATTCTTTTCTTCCTAAAAAGGTAGATGAAATTGTCAAGTTACAAAAAAAAGAATTTACAGCAATTAATAAGAAAATTAAGAAGGAAGCTAAAGAGAGAATAAAAGACTCTAATCAAATTTTGATTGAGGGAATTTCTGATTTATTTAAAGAAGATGTTTTGGAAGATAGTAAATTTAAAGTTATTGATACTATGAAAAAATATCTTACAGTGAATTACTGTCGAGATTTGATTGAGGGAATTGAGTTGAAACTTATTATTAAAGATACGACATTGATCAATAGTGTTTTGGAACAGGGAGAACGGTTTTTGTTTACTAAGAATAATTCTCATTTATTTGATGAGAAGGTTTGAAAAGACTTAAAAAAGAGTCTTTTTTTTCTTCCAAAGTTTACTAAATGGAAATATTTACCAAGGGAATTTCTATAGATAAAGTTTATAATATATATAGAAGAAATTATTAAGGTATAAAGTTCTGAAAATAGTAGAAGATAATTGTAGGAAGAAAGAGAGGAATCATTATGAAAACAACTGGTGTAGTAAGAAGAATAGATGATTTGGGGAGAATTGTAATCCCTAAAGAAATTAGAAGAACTTTACGAATTAGAGATGGTGAATCTTTAGAAATATTTGTAGATAGAGAAATGATCGCTTTAAAAAAATATTCTTCTATGGATGATATGACAGAAATTGCCAAAACACTAGCAGATACTATTAGTCCTACAATTAAGAAAAATATTTTTATTACGGATAGAGATCGCTTTATTGTGACAACAGGTGAGGAAAGAAAAAAGTATTTAAATAAATCTATTTCGAGAGTTTTGGAACAGCAAATGAATGACAGAGAAATTTTAATTGAGAAAAATCCACATTCTATTGAGCTTCTAGATGGTAAAAAAGAGGAATATACTTATATTATTAACCCTATTAATGTAAAAGGAGATGTTGTAGGTCTTGTTATTATTCTTTCGGTGGAGGAGACCATAACTGATGTAGATGAAAAGATTGCAGTTGTTATTGCAGATTTTTTAAGTAAACATATTGAAGAATAGAAAAAGTTATGTTATAATTCATCCATATTCATTGTGTTGAAGAAGAGTTTGGTATTTATATTATTAGGAGAGAGAATTCTTGTTGGTGGAAATAGAATCTAGTAAAATACTGAATATGGCTTTGGAGCTATTGAGTCGATAAGTAGGCTTAATCGTGTAATAGGCGTTAACTATTTGAGAGTATAATCAAGTTATTATAAAATAAGGTGGAACCGCGGGGAAACTCGTCCTTATATTATAATAACTTTTGTTTTGATGGGAGGAATTTAGATGAGTAAAAGTTTTTATATTACAACACCAATTTATTATCCAAGTGGTAATTTTCATATTGGGCATTGTTATACTACAATTATTGCAGATGCGATTGCTAGATATAAAAGGTTAAAGGGGTATGATGTTTGTTTTCAAACAGGTACTGATGAGCATGGTCAGAAGATTGAGGATAAGGCCGGAAAGGCTGGTGTAAGTCCAAAGGAATATGTAGACAACATTGTTTCTGATGCTATTGATTTATGGGATAGCCTTCATATTAGTTATGATAAATTCTTGAGAACTACAGATGAGATCCATATTAAGACTGTTCAAAAAATATTTACAAAGCTTTATAAGCAAGGTGATATTTATAAAGGTGAATACAAAGGACTTTATTGTACTCCTTGTGAGTCTTTTTGGACATCAACACAATTAGTAGATGGTAAATGTCCCGATTGTAATAGAGAGGTTCATGAAGTAAGTGAGGAAGCATATTTTTTGAAGCTTTCAAAATATCAAGATAGGTTAGTTGAATATATTGAAAGTCATCCTGATTTTATTCAACCTGAATCTAGAAAAAATGAAATGATTAATAATTTTATTAAACCAGGACTTGAGGATTTATGTGTTTCTAGAACTAGTTTTCGTTGGGGGATTCCTGTTCCTTTTGATGAGAATCATATTGTATATGTTTGGCTTGATGCGCTAACTAATTATATAACTTCCCTAGGTTATATGAGTGAAGATGATTCAGAATTTCAAAAATATTGGCCTGCTAATATACAGTTGGTTGGTAAGGAGATTGTAAGATTTCATACTATTGTTTGGCCTATTATTTTAATGGCTTTAGATTTAGAATTGCCAAAGCAAGTTTTTGGTCATGGCTGGTTAGTTATTAATGGGGAGAAAATATCAAAATCTTTAGGGAATTATAAAGATCCTAGGGAGTATATAAAAAAGTATGGTGTTGATGCGGTTCGCTATTATGTTTTAAGAGAGGTTTCTTTTGGTAATGATGGCACCTTTTCAGAGGAAGCTTTGATTACTAGAACGAATGCAGATTTGGCAAATAATTTGGGTAATTTAGTTAATCGTACTTTATCTATGGCGAATAAGTATTTTGATGGTAAGATTTGTAATAAAAATATAGTAGAAGAGTATGATACTGAGTTTATTTCTATGATTTGTAATTTGTCTTCTATTGTTGATGAGAGGGTTGATTCTTTACATATTAATGATGCGATGGAGTCTATATTTGAGCTACTTCGTAGGGCAAATAAATATATTGATGAGACAAGTCCTTGGATATTAGCAAAGGATGAGGCAAGAAGAGATAGATTGGAATCTGTACTTTACAATTTGCTAGAGGCTATTCGTGTTTCTGCAACGTTATTAGAAGCTTTTATGCCAGATACTAGTAAAGAGATGTTTAGACAATTACAAATAGAAGATAAGAGCATAGGTTATCAGGAAAAATTGACTTATCAAGTAGGAACACCAACTCCTATCTTTGAGCGGATTGAAAAAGATTAATTTTCTTAATAAATTTGTCAATTTTACAGAAGGAATACGAATTTTGTATTTCTTTTTTATTTGTTTCTTGTTATGATGAAAAGGTAGTGGCTGTAGTAAATCTTTAGGAAAGGACTGAATGTATGATGGACGATACACCACAACAATACTATGTACCAGAATTTTTGGTTAAACTTGTTAATATTGATACGGCTTTTATTCTGGTTGCGGGATTTTTAATTCTATTAATATCACAAAGTTGGAATATTTTAGATATTCTCTACTTAGGTGTTGTGAGTTATTCTTATATTAGAATTAAAATTCATAGGTGGAAGATTAAGAAGTAACTTGATATCATTAACAAATGATATTTTTTTATTGAAAAATAAATATGTTTATTATATATTAAGGCCAGAGAAGATCGTAATTTTTTACTATTTTATCTGAGATTTTAAATATTTTGGTTATTTAGAGGATGTGATTTTATGTTTATTGATACTCATTGTCATTTATCAAAAAAATATTATGATAATATTGATTTTATTGTTTCTGAAAATAGAAAGAATGGGATTGAGAAGATTATTATTTCTGGGTGTGAATTAGATGATATGGAAGAAGCTATCGAACTTTCTTTGAAATATGATGATGTTTATTTATCTTTGGGATTTCATCCTTCTGAGGCAGGAAAGGTAAATAATGAAGATTTGTTGTATCTTGAAAAACAGTTGGCTCGTAAAAAAATCGTAGCAATTGGTGAGATTGGACTTGATTATTATTATGGGAAGGATTTTGTAGAAGAGCAGATAATGCTTTTTGAGTATCAATTACAGCTTGCAGAAAAATTGAATTTGCCTGTTATTATTCATTCTAGAGATGCTACAAAAGATACGATTGATATATTAAAGAAATATTCTGTTCGAGGGGTGATTCATTGTTTTTCAGGAAGTCTTGAGATTGCCAAAGAATATATCAAAATGGGTTTTTTATTAGGAATTGGAGGTGTGATTACTTTTAAAAATAGTAATTTGCCTACTGTTGTATCTAAAATTGGATTTGACTTTCTTGTTTTGGAAACAGATAGTCCCTATCTTACTCCAGCTCCTTATCGTGGGAAGAAGAATAGTTCTAAATATATTCCACTTATTGCTGCTCAGATTGCAGATAGTTGCCAATGTTCGATGGAGGATGTTGTGGTTCGTACCACAGAGAATGCTTGTTCTTTGTTTGACTTTTCATAGTTGATATGCTACTATTTATCTATAATAGAGGTGGGCTATGAAGATGCTGAAGAAAAAGCGAATTTATCATTATTTTTGTTATTTGTTTGCTGTTTCCTTTTGTTTTGTTCTTTTTTTCGTCGTGGCATCTGGTAATCAGAGGACATCTGTAATTACTTATAATGTGAATAATGCGAAGTCTATTCAAGCTACTAGGATGCAAGATCAATATCATTTGTTAATGGAATCAAAAAAGCCTGCTGTTCCGCTTGTTTATGAGACATTTGAGGAGGCTATTACAGTTGCCCAAACAGGCAATGTTGCTTCTTTTATTGGTAAGATTACAGGTTATGGTCCTGATTGTAAAGGCTGTGGTGGCTCTAGTGCATGTCCGCCTAGACAAAATTTTAAGAATGGTAATATCTATTTTAATGATGAAATTTATGGAAAAGTGAGAGTTGTAGCGGCAGATAGACGCCTTCCATGTGGAAGTATTGTTCGTATTCATAATATTAGCATTTATAATGAACCGATTATTGCAATTGTTATGGATCGGGGTGGTGCTGTAAAGGGAAAACATCTCGATTTGTTATTTGAAACTGAAAAAAATATGCAAGGAATGCACACTCAAGCTAATATTCAATTTGATATTTTACGAGTTGGTTTTTGATGTTGTAAACATTTGAAAAATACCTTGTAAATTTTTTTTTGTTATGATAGTATGGAATCATAGGAGGATAGATAACAGATGGAAGAAAGTCGTAAAAAAGAGATTATTATTTCGGTAGTTGCAATTTTAGTTTTAATTGTTGCAGTAGTTGGTGTAACCTATGCAGCATTTACTTTTACTGGAACAGGTTCCGTGGAGAATACAATTACAACAGGTACTATTACATTTAATTATACTGAAGATACAAATGGTATTTCTCTTGTCAATGCTCAACCTATTGCAGATTCTGTTGGAAAGGTTTTAACAGAAAGTGATGATACTAATGGTGTTGAACAGGGTTATTTTGATTTTACTGTTTCAAGTAACGCTAGTGGAAATTCAGCAATTAACTATGAGGTTTATGGTGTTAATGCTTCTCCAGAGGAAGGTGCTTTGGATCCACAATACGTTAAGGTTTATTTAACAGATGGAGATACAAATGAAACAGCAATGACAGGTTATACTGGAGTAGTTCCAACGTTTAATACTTTAACTACTGCAGAAAGCGATGCAACTGCTAAGAGATTATATTATGGTACATTTAATGGAACTGATTCTCAAAAATTTCGTTTAAGAATATGGGTTTCAGAGGATTATAATGTAAATCATATCTCTAAAACATTTATTATGAAGGTAAATGTAAAAGCGAGTGCCTAAGTTTTAAAATCGTATAAAAATACTTTGCATTCATTTACATTTATGATAAACTTAAGATACTAAGGAGGATAAATGATGGATAACAATGATAATATGAGAGATAATTCTTCAAAACAAATATTATTATCTGTTCTAGGAGTAGCAATTCTTGTAGTTGCAGTAGTTGGTGTTTCTTTTGCAGCATTTACTTATACTGGTACAGGTACAAAAGAAAATAAGATCAGTACTGGTACTATTTCAATGACTTATACAGAAGAGACAAATGGTATTTCAATTTCTAATGCATTACCTATGACTGATACAGCTGGTAAGGCATTAAGTGGTGAAAATGAAAAATTTGATTTTACTGTAGCATCTACTATTTCTGGTACTGCAACAATTCAGTATGAAATTGCTGCAACAAAAGAGGCAAGTTCAACTCTTCCCGATAATGGTGTAAAACTTTATTTGGAAAAGAAAACAGGAGGAAGTTATACTTCTGTATTTGAACCTGCTGCTTATACAGCTTTAACTGATGCTACTACTCTTGGAACACAAGCTGGTTCTATGGTGTTATATTCTGGTAGTCATACAACAACTACAACGGATAACTTTCGTTTAAGAATGTGGATGGCTGAGACTGCAACTGTAACAGGAGAAGCACAATCTTATACTGTTAAAATCAATGTTTATGGTAAAGCAGTATAGTTTATAATGGAGTGTCTTTTGACATTCTTTTTTATTTGTGATTGATTTTATTCTTTATTTTTGTTATTAAATATGATAATATATGTATAGAATATACATATTAGAATAGGGATACTATAATAATAGAAAGTGGGTGAGCTGATGATTATGGAAACTGATGATATTATGGCATTAAACGATTCACATCATCCCACCTTTTTTGAAAATTTAAAGAGAGTATATAATTTTGTTGCTAAAGTTTTTTTATACTCTATTATTTTGATTATGGTTTTTTTAGGGGTTTTATTTTTTACCTATGCTTTGGATTATGTAAAAAACATTTCGAAAGGTAACTATAAACCCTTATATGGTGCTTATGTTATTGTTAGTCCTAGTATGGTTCCAACAATCAAAGTACAGGATGCCGTTGTTGTAAAGAATGTTCCACCTGAAAAACTTCGTAAAGGTGATATTATTACTTTTATTTCTACTGATTCTAGATATGCAGGTCTTACTGTTACACATAGAATTATTGATATAGAAAAGTCCGAAGATGGTAAGTTTTTATTTCGTACTAAAGGAGATAATAATAATACTCCAGATGATGCTTTAGTTACTCAAGATAATATTGATGGTCGTGTATTTTTGAAGATTCCTAAAATCGGTTATTTACAATATTTTCTATCACAATCTTATGGTTGGATTATTTGTATTGTTCTTCCTTGTTTAGCAGTTATTGCTGTAGAAATTGTTAGAATATTTAAAACTGCTAGAAGATCTGTTGTTAGGAGAATAAAAAGGGAAAAGCCAGATTTTAAAACTAAGAAGCAACGAAATGCTCATAAAGTGGAAGTAATTTCAACACAAAAGGAAGAAAGAAATAAGAAAAAGAAAGAGGAAGAAGAGGAAATAGAAATTATTACTATGGATGATTTCGATTAAGAAAGTAGAGGTTAAAAATGAAAAAAGGTAATTATACAGGGTTAAAATTATTAATTATAGGGCTTGTTCTATTTGGATTTTGTGTAGGTATTACTTTTTTATGGTATCGTGTTTTTCAAAGGGATAAAGTGGCAATTACTAATTTGACTATCGCATTGAAAGATAAGGGGAAAGGTGTTGATGTTGAATCTCTTGTGCCTATGAATGATCGTGATGCTAAAGATGTACCAGCTTATTCGTTTGATATTATGAATAATGGAGATACCAATGGACGTTATGAAGTTTTGATTGAAGATGGTATTAAGCGAGATCGTGACGGGTACCAGGTGTATGATTTATTAAGTAGAGATCAGTTGAGATATGAGCTTATTCTAAATGGAAAGGTAATTGCAAAAGATTCCTTATCTAAAGTTAAAAATAACATTTTAGATACTAGAGTGATTGGTGCTAATAAGACAAATTCATATAGTTTAAGAATTTGGATTCCATTTGATGCTGAAGATTGGCAGAATAAGACTTATCATTATAAAGTAGTGGTAAATACTATTAACGAAGGAGAAAAATAATGAAGAGAATATTGGGTGAGTATAGCCAAATATTAGGCTATACCTTTACAGGACTTGTTTTTGGGCTTTCATTTTTCATTTTATTTATTAATTTTTATCATTATAAAGAGGTTAGTATTACTGTTCAAGCGACTGATTATACAAGGGAAATATATAGTAAGATTCAAAATAATCTTGCTCAAGTTAAATCAAATGCTTCCCTATATGATGTAAATTCTTATGCTGGAAGTGAAAATAAGTATGAGTTATTATCTATTCAGTCTCGTTTGAATTTGTGTATGAATTCTTTTGAAGATGAAAAAATTAAAGAGTTTTTTGATAAGAAAACAATAGGGATTTCTGATGTTTATAAACTTGAGTCTTTATATCAGCAAAAGGTTATTAATGGTTGTATTGTGAAACAGATTTATGATCTTACTTCCATAGAGGGGGATGCTGCTAAATTTACTTCGAATTCTGTCCGCACTATTGCACCTTTTATAAAGTTAGAATCTAATGCTTTAATTAAACGTACTGGTTTTATTTCTTCTAATATTAAAAACAATAGTAGTTACTATTTTGGAAATCGTGATGCTAGAAATAATATTTTTGATCTTACGAAAGATAGTTATTATGAAGTTTTAAATTCTTATGAAGAGGCTTCTTCCTTTTTGGTAGAAATATCAAATTGGTATGTGAAAGTGATTGGAGGTTTAGTATGAAAAAACTGTTAAATGGCTTATTTTATTTTCTAAAGTTCTTATTTTATTTTTCTGCTTTTTCTTTAACACTATTTATTGTTGTGCAAATGTATCAAAGACTTGGAAAAGATATTATTGATTCTTTTAAGATTTTTATTCCTTATCTTTTGATTTTAATTTTATTTGTTATTAATTTGTTTGCAAGGCAAAAGTCGGTTACACAGAATATTTTTTATAATATTACTTGCACTTTAGTATTTGTTACAATTATTGTTGTAGGACTTCGTTCTATGTTTGATGAGAATATGGTATTAAGGGAACAACTTGGTAGAAATATTAATTTTAATTTTTTTGATTATTTTATTCCTTTTATGAAAATTATGTTATATGGTTTGTCTATTTCTAATATTTTCTTGATGTTTACAGGAAAAAAGAAAAAGAAGGAAATAGAAGTAATTGCTGAACAGGTTCTTTAACTTGTTCGTTTTTTTTCTATGTGTTATAGTGGTATTGGTGATAAAATGTCGGATAATTTTAAGTTTAAGAAACGTTATGGACAAAATTTTTTAAAGAATGAAAGTATTATAGAAAAGATAGCTTCTTCTGCTGGGATTCAATCTAATTCTCTTGTTATTGAGGTTGGTCCAGGACAAGGAGTTTTAACAAAACATTTGGCTAAGTTTGCCAAATATGTTCTTTGTTATGAGATTGATTTAGAGTTACAGAGCTTTCTTGATGAAAATTTGAAAAAGTATTCTAATGTAGAGGTTAAATATGGTGATTTTCTAGCTGCAGATTTAGAAGATGATCTTGCAGAATATGACTTTGAATCTATATATTTTGTTAGTAATGTGCCTTATTATATTACAACACCTATTTTGATGAAATTGATGCAGACTAGATTTGTTTTTTCTAGTATTGTAATGATGGTTCAAAAAGAGGTTGGGGACCGATTTTCTGCCTTACCAGGTACAAGAGATTATGGTTCTATTTCTGTTTATTTGAATTATTTTTATGATATTAAAAAATTGTTTTATGTATCTCGTAATCATTTTGTACCTGTACCTAATGTTGATAGTGTTGTAGTATCTTTTGTTCCTAAGAGAGAAAGGGCAGAGGTTTATGATTTGGATTTCTTTTTTCGGTTAGTGCGAGATAGTTTTCAATTTAAGAGAAAGACTTTACGAAATAATTTAAAAAGTTATGATTTAGATATTGTTTTAGAAGTACTTAGAAAATATGATTTAGATTTATCTGTACGCGCAGAAGCACTTTCTGTTTCTATTTTTGTTGATTTAAGTAATACTCTTTGCAAAAATAAATAAATTCTAAAACCAGATTCACTTGAATATAATTGGGTGGAGATGATGCGATGAATTTAAAAATTGGTGATATTGTTACTAGAAATTCTTATGGTAATGATATTTACTTTAAAATTATTGAAATTCGAGGTAATGTTGCTGTTTTAAAGGGAATTAATTTGCGACTTTGTGCAGATAGTAGTATAGAAGATTTGCGTAAAGAAGTAATTGAGGATGGTTCTTTGGATGAAGATCGTTTGATCCTTGAAAAAAATAAGGAATATTTAAGTTTGGATAGGAGTGAGTATTTTTATTTGCCGGGAAAAATTTTACATATCGATGGAGACACTCTCTTAAGTAACTATAATAAAATCTTTATAAAATAAGGGATTTTGATAATTTAACTTTGTAAAATGGTCTCTAGAAAACGAAGGTTAGACAAATTTTTATAATGAACAGAAGAGGAAGATATATGCTTAAGTAACTAAAGTTATATTAGTTAACATAAAAGGCTTGAAATTTTCTTTTTTTGTGTTATAATATGTCACTACGTAGAAGGGATGGTTTTCGGTTATGAAATATGATCGCAAAATAAGTGTGTTATTATCACTTGTAGGAGTATTATTTATTTCTTTAGGGGTAGTGTTATCATTTAATAATGAATCTTCTTTTGTTGCTAATACTAAGACGACACTTAATGCTAATATGAGTGGCTTAAAGGTAGGACAAGAAGTAACAGTAACATTAGATTTGGGTAATTATAGTAATGTTACTATTGGTTATAATGCTTATAAAGCTAAGTTAGTGTATGATTCAAATATATTTGAACAGGTTTTACAAGATGATTTTGCATCATTAAATAATTGGGAACAGTTAGAGTATAATCCAGATACTTTTGAGTTTGTAGCCATTAAGAAAGCTGGTAGTAAGGCTTTAGAAAATGTTGTTCAAGTCAAATTACGAGTAAAAACAACTGCTAGTGCTGGAATAACTACTATAAAAATGAAAAATATTGTCACTTCTGAAGGACGTAAAGATATTTTTGTAGATGATAAGAGTGTAGATGTTAATATCATTAGAGATCAAGTAATTGATAATAATAACTCAAGTGCAGATACGGGCACAGGAGACTCTTCATTTAATAATGATTATGGTAATAGTTCTAGTACTATTTATTCTAATAACTCTTCTTCAGAAAGCTCCAATAAAGTTAGTGATTACACTACTACTGAGATAGGTAAAGATGATCATAATACTATGGAGATAGATAAAGATGATCAGGAAGAGATCTTTGATCAAGCGGATGATAAGGAAGAAGAGAAAGTTGAAGAATATACAAAAGTGGATAATATTGGACGTAATTCTTTTGGTATATTTATTATAATAATTCTTGTATTTCTTCTTATTATCATTATTTTATATTGCAAAAAAAGGTCTGATGATAAAAAACGTGCTAATAGGTTGTTTATATTTGTCATTATGGGGTTATGTTATTTATTATTTGCAGGATCTGTATATGCAGCCTATAGTTTATTTAAGGGTGAGTTGAATGAGGATGGTCAAATCGATTATGATGATTTGAAATTATTGGAACTTCATTTAATTAATAAGAAAACTATTCCTTCCTATCTGTTAGAAAATGCTGATATCAATAGCGATGATAAAATTACAATAACTGATTTAACTCTTTTAGTACGAAAGTTAGAAAAAACGTTAGATTATGAGGTTGAATTTACTGAAGTAGATCAGCAAAATCAATATGTACAGAAAAATAGTGATTTTATATTAAGCTTTAAAGCTACAGTACTTTATGGAGCTAAAATAGAGAAAGTTAAAATCAATGATGTTTATTACAATGTTGTAGAAGATAGTGTGAATGATATCTATCATGTTGCTCTAAACTCTTCTAATAAAGCTGGATTAATTCAATATCATTTTAGTGAAGTAATATTAAATAATGAACAAAAGGTAAATGTTGATTTTACAGAGTCAATAGAGGTGTTAAAAGAAAAGCCAGGTATTACTAATTATGTAGTTAAAGATAGTCTTGATGATTCAACACTTAATATAACTTTTAATTTGGTAGATCCTGATTTAGCGTTTACTTTTGGTAATATTAAAATAACTGATGAAGCTGGTAACCTTGTAAAGGAACAAGATATTAAAAATGGTTCTAATAGTATTTTGTTATCTGTTACAGAAGGTAAAATTTATACTGCTAAGTTTAGTTTAGGTTATAATTTAACAACTGATGAAGATTTAGTTGATAGTAATTTAGTTGGTAAAATTGAAGAATTAAAAGAATTACAACTAATAAGCGATTATCAATTTAAAATATCTAATTTTGCGACTGAAAAAGATACTTATTTTGCAAATGAAAAGGTTAAGATATACTTTGATAGTTCTAATATTAGTAAATATATTCCTAATCGAATTAAAATAAATGGTCAAGATTATAATGTTAATGTTGAGAATGGTAGATTTGTTGTAGTTTTACCTGGATTTAAGGATTTTGGTCACAAAAATATGAAGCCTGAGATGATAGTTTTAAGTAATGGTAAGGCGTTTAAGATTAAAGATGATTTTGACTTAAATGTTAATGTTATTAAAAGAGCACCTACTGTCTCTGATTTAACACTAGAAGAAAATTTAGAAAATGGTGAAGTGATAGTTGATTTCGATGTTAATGATGAGGATAATACATTATTTGAAATGTTTATTGAAATAAAAGATGATAAAGGTGCTGTACTTGAAAGGATGGATTTAAATAGCTCTGATTTAACAGGCTCTAAGCATATTAGTAAGGTATTTAAAAATTTAGGAATTGTTTCTAATTATCATATAAATATTATTGCAAGTTATTGCCAAACTGGTAATGATTCAGATTCTAAAGATGATATTGTTTTATATCAGAAAGACTTTATGGCAGCATTTAAAGCTAATATTGTTTCTGTTACTAGTGATAAACATTATTATGAAAAAGGAGAAAATGTAGTACTTACTTATAATATAACTACGAATGGATCTCATGATATTTCTAAAATTTATATCAATGGAGAGGTGTATACTGCAATAAAAATTGAAAAAGATTTATATAAAGTAGTTTATAAAGCTTCTACAAAGTCAATAGTTGAAGATATTCATACTACTAAAGTTATTTGTACTAGTGGAAATGTTACTAGAGTTTCTAATAAGGTACAAATTGAAATACTTAAAGATGCTCCAAAGATAAGTGATTACAAAGTTATTAGTAATAATAAAGATGCAAGAGTTGTATTAGACTTTAATATTATCGATAATGATAATAGTTTTATAGAAGGTAATGCAGTACTTCTTCATAAAGATGGTTCAGTTGTAATGAACAAGCCTATCAAAAAAGGAAAAAATAAAGTAGAATTTGATATTGAATTTTTTACTTCATATGATGTAAAAATTAATGTTACTTATGATAGAGATAGCATATCAGATTCAACTAATAAATTTACTACTACAGTTCTTTCTGAGCAAATTTCTGAAATCATTGGCGGACAGTTTTCTATTCATAATGTAAAAACTATTAAGGATAATGAGAACTCTAAATATTTTTTAAAAAATGAAAAGATTAATTTAGAATTTGATGATGCAAATTCATTTGTTTCTACTATTGTTGCCGTTATTATTAATAATAAACAGTATAATGTACATAAAGATGGTAATACTTATTCCACTGTTGTTGATGGCTATCTAAATAGTGGAGCTCAAACATTGACAATTTCTAAAGTAAAATTAGCTAATTCTCAGGAGTTAGAAGTTACATCTAATAATCAGGTTCAAATAGAAGTGTTGAAAGATAGACTTGTTATTGATAACTACAAAACTAAAGTAAATGAAAATGATTTAACAGCTAATATTTTATTTGATATCGTTGATAACGATCATGCTTTTGTAAACGGTAATATCGTAGTTGTTGATAAAGATAATAAAACAATCATCGATAATGCTATTAAGAGTGGTGCAAATAATTTAAAAATATCTGTTAAAGAAGGTATGGATTATACAATTAAGATTAATGCAAGTTATAATTTAACTTCTGATTTAACTATTACTGATAAAAATGTGACTGGTGAAGTTGGTTTAGATGATAAACTACAGTTTAATATTGATTATGACTTTAAAGCGGCTAATTTTAAAACTTATCATAATAATTCTGAAAGTGTAAAATTTGGTAAAGATAAAGAAATTAAAGTTATGTTTGATAGTTCTAACTCAACTTCAAATACACCATCTAAGATTAGAATTGATGGAAAAGATTATAATGTAAAAGCTGAGAATGGTAAGTATGTTGCAGTTCTTCCTGGTTTCAGTCAAATTGGATTACATACCATTAATATTCAAGCGATTACTTTATCAAATGGTAAGAAGTTTGATGTTAAAAAGTCTTTGAATGTTACAGTCTTAAAAGATATTCCAATCATTTCTAATTTGAAAGTGGTTGAAGATACTACAAAAAATCAAGTAAAAGTAGATTTTGATATTCAGGATGAAGATGATACTTTAACACTTATCACTATCAATCTATTGAATGATAAGAAGG
>CAJTXY010000002.1:0-29183 GCA_910583685.1 uncultured Bacilli bacterium | reverse complement strand
TAAACTATGAAGTAGCAGAGGTTACTATCAATAATAAAGATTATACTGTAACTAAAGTGAATAATCGTTATCAAGTAACTATTAGTGGATTTGATAAAGTAGGAGTTCATACAATCACGATTGAAAAAATCAAATTATCTAATACAAAAGAATTTGATATTGATAGCAATAATACTGTAAAAGTCGAAGTATTGAAAGATAAACCTGTTATTGATGATTATAAAACTGAAGTAAATGAAAATGATTTAACAGCCAATATTTCATTTGATATCGTTGATAACGATCATGCTTTTGTAAACGGTAATATCGTAGTTGTTGATAAAGATAATAAAACAATCATCGATAATGCTATTAAGAGTGGTGCAAATAATTTAAAAATATCTGTTAAAGAAGGTATGGATTATACAATTAAGATTAATGCAAGTTATAATTTAACTTCTGATTTAACTATTACTGATAAAAATGTGACTGGTGAAGTTGGTTTAGATGATAAACTACAGTTTAATATTGATTATGACTTTAAAGCGGCTAATTTTAAAACTTATCATAATAATTCTGAAAGTGTAAAATTTGGTAAAGATAAAGAAATTAAAGTTATGTTTGATAGTTCTAACTCAACTTCAAATACACCATCTAAGATTAGAATTGATGGAAAAGATTATAATCTAAAAGCTGAAAATGGAAAGTATGTAGTAGTTGTTCCTGGTTTCAGTCAAATTGGATTACATACTATTAATATTCAAGCGATTACCTTATCAAATGGTAAGAGGTTTGATGTTAAAAAGTCTTTGAATGTTACAGTCTTAAAAGATGTTCCAGCCATTACTAATTTAGAAGTGGTTGAAGATACTACAAAAAATCAAGTAAAAGTAGACTTTGATATTCAAGATGAAGATGATACTTTAACACTTATCACTATCAATCTATTGAATGATAAGAAGGAAATTGTGGATCATATTACATTACCTGCTCAAGCAATTAATAGTATTAGTGGTATTTCTAAAGTATTTAATGGAGTATTCACATCAAAATACAAAGTAGAGATTTTGGCTAACTATGCTTTAGGTTCTACTGGTAGTGATGCAGTAGAAAATGTTGTTTTAGCAAGTAAAGAAATTGAGGCTAGTGCAAAAGCAGAAGTAGTTGAGGCTGGTAGTGATAAAGTATATTATGAGAAGGGAAGTAATGTAATCCTTACTTATACCATTAATACCAACAAAACAGATAATATTAGTAGTATTACTGTTAATGAAAAAGATTATGCAACGACTAAGCTTGCTGATGGTAGATACCAGATTTCTTATAAAAATGATAATAGTAGTGGTGTTAAATCTTTAAAAGCAACGAAGGTTACTTATGATAATACTTTAACTGCTACTATTAACAATACTGTAAAGGTTGAAGTATTAAAGGATGCTTTAACTGTTACTAATTATAAACAGATCGATGATATTCAAAATTCAAAAGTTACTTTAAGATTTGATGTTACAGATCCTGATAATAGTTTTGTTAGTGGAAAGGCAGTATTTACCAAAAAATCCGATAATACTGTTGTTACTAAAAATATTAATAAAGGATCTAACAGTTTAGAGTTTGATGTAGTTGCGTTTGAAAAGTATGATTTCGTAATAAAGGCAACATATGATAGAGACACGAATGTATTAACAGGTGTTAATGATAATCGAATTGTAGATCGTAGGTTGCTTACACAGGAAGTTCAATTGGTACTTGACTATAATGTTACAGTTAGTGATATTACAACTAGTAAAGATAATACGAATACTAAGTACTTTGAAAAGAACGAAGATATTATCCTATCATTTAATAGTTCTAATACAGTAAACTATGAAGTAGCAGAGGTTACTATCAATAATAAAGATTATACTGTAACTAAGGTTGATGATCATTATCAAGTAACTATTAGTGGATTTGATAAAGTAGGAGTTCACACAATCACGATTGAAAAAATCAAATTATCTAATACAAAGGAATTCGATATTGATAACAATAACGCTGTTCAAATCGAAGTATTAAAAACTGTTCCATTAGTTAAAGAATTCAGTTATGATGAAGATAACTATGGTGATGTTTCCGTTAAATTTAATGTTATTGATACTGATAAGACCATTGTTCATGGTAAGGTAATTATCAGTAATGATGATGGTAACGTAAAAGAACAAGATCTAATTATTGGTAGCAATGTAGTTAAATTTACTCCAAAAGAACAAGAAAATTACTTTGTAAGAGTTGTTGCTGATTATGATTTAGATTCTAATAAATTAGATAATGATTCTAACTATTATAAAGATGCTGTTTTATTAGAAAATGAAATATCATTTGGAAAACGTCAATTCCAAATTAAAGACATCGTGTCGTCAACTGTTTATGTACAAACAGCAGATGGTGTTAAAGAAGCTTCAAGTATTAAAATAGCTGATTTGAATCATTTAGAAGATTATATTGTTAAAGTAAAAGCTAAAGATATGCCAGTATTTTATACAACAATTGAACAGTACAGAATTGATAATAATAAATTGAAATTTGTTTTGAAATATGATGATATTATTCAATATAATGGTAGCAAGAAACAAAACAAATTAGAAATAGAATATGGTACTGTTAAAGACGGTGTAGTGGAAGGCACAAGCTTGGAATTACTTGTTAAAAAAATAGAAGCTAATCCTAGTGGAACATTCGAACTAACCAAGGATTATGATGCATCATTTATTTCTGATGGACAGTTAAGTGTTATTTCAAGTAAATTTACAGGAACTTTAAATGGTAATGGCTATAAAATTAGCAATTTGAAGAAACCTTTCTTTAATGAATTAGAGGGTGCTACTGTTAAGAATTTAGTATTTAGCGATGTAAGTTTATCAGGAGCTAATAGCAAAGGTACTATTGCCAATGTAGCAACTGATACAGAAATTACCAATGTTCATATTAAAGGTCTTAAGTTTTCTACTGGTGCTGATCATTCTGCTGGAATGATTGGAGATGCAACTAATACCAATATTAATAAAAGTAGTGTTACTGACTTTGTTATTACAACATCAGGTAAAATTAGAATTTCTGCTATGATTGGTAGACTTACTGATGGAACCATAAAAAATTCTTATGTTAAAGGAATCATTAATTCTACTCAAGCAAAAGATGGAAATGGTCTTGGTGGGGTATTAGGACATGGTTTCGGAGATATCCGTATTGAAAATTGTATTAGTAAAATTGAAATTACAAATAATGCGGGTCCTCGATTAAATGGATCAATAGTTGGTATATTTGCTAGTAAGAGTTCTGTTTTGAAAAATAATGTAAGTTTATCTACAGGAACAAATTTCTATAGTATCCATGGTAATGAGCCTAATTCTGTTGCAACGAATAATTATGAATTAGAAGATTCAGGATTAAGTTCTAATGCATCTGGAAATAGAGTTATTTCTGTATCTAAAGAAAGCATTAATAAGAATTTTTATAAAAATGATGCTAACTTTGATGAGACTATATGGGATTTATCTGGTACTTCCTTTGATAAATTGCCTATACTCAAAAATGATGATCCTAATGGTGTTGATACTGAAGCTTCTAATAATGGTAGTGTATATATTCCAGATTATAATAGAATTAAAAAAGTTTCTGGATATAGTAGTTCTAAGGAAATTTTATATCATAATATCTTTAAGTTAATGCCTTATTATGATGCTAAGTATTTAGTAGAAGATGGTTCTAAATTCTCAAATAGTGATGTTTTGAATACTAAGGTGATTAGATATGTAATGCCATATAGTAATGGAAAACTATTAACATATTTAACTAGTGAAAACTATAATACGATTACTGATATTAAAGTTGTGTTTGATGATTATAAGATTAGTAATTATAAAGTTAATTTTAGTGAATTAAATCAAAATATTTCAATATATAATATAGAAGAATTAGGTATTACTTATGCTCCTAATAAGTATGTTATAAAAAATGATTCTCCTATTATTGAGACTTTAAAGAATCGTATTGTAGAATTAGATTATGCTACTGTTCTTGAACCATTAACTGCAGCGGCAGATGCAAGACATTATAAAGATCATTATAATGAAGTTATTAAAGCTTCCGCATTAAATATCGCATTACAATTATTACAAAATGATGAAGAGAATGTCTTAACTATTAATAATGAAGTACTTAATAATAAAATTAGGGAACAATTAATTGATGGTGGAAGATTTGATAAGATGATTTATGCTTATAACTATTATGATAGATGGTATGGCTTTGAAATAGGTGGAACTAGAGTATCTGATATTTTGTTATTTGAAAATAAGATGTTTAAGGATACTAATACACTTGATAATTTTGTTAATGAAGTGCTTGTTGGTAATCTTGGAGTTAATGTTACTGATAGCTTCTTTAAAAGTAATATTAGTAAGTATACAAGTAGTTCTGAATTAAAATATTTCTTAGATTATATTATTACTAATTTCGGTGGTTATGATGATGTTAATGATTGGTTTACTGAATATTTTGGTGCAAGAAATATTTTAGCTGAATTTGGAGTAGATAAAAATCCTGATATTTTATATCGCGCTTGGTATCAGATTAAGAAAAATAGTAGAATGATACTTCCAATTATTACTCTACCAGCTGATTGTACATATATCGTTAGTGGACCTGCTCATTTACAGATTGGACCTTCACAGTTGTATCATAAAGATGTAAATACTGCTGCAGGAAAAGCCGCAGTTCAAAAAATCGTTAATTCTCATTCAACTCTTGTAAAAAGACATTTGAGTACATTAGCTGGTTCATTTGACCCAGGAAAATGGAATAATTATTGTATTATGGTTTATGACTGTACTAGAATCATTACAGGTTATAAAAATTCATATTTTCCAGGTACTAATATTGTAATAGGTACTTCACCTGTATATACTCAAGGAAAAGTTGGACAAAATTATCCATTCTTCAAAAATTTTAGTGAGGTATTAGGTTTATGGCAACCAAGTGGAGGTGCTGCTGGTGTTGGAAATACTGCAGGATTCTTATGGTTTATAGCTAGACCAGGTCTTACTAATTTTGATACTTGGACTCATGAATTTGAACATGCTTTATTTGATAAAATAATGTTATTCCAAGCTGGAACTAGATTTAAATATGGTCTTGAGACACTAACTGAAGGTAATGTTGAACAAAATGGTGTTTGGAGTGAAAATAACCTTGTGCAAGATGTTGGACCATATTACTTTAATACAACTTTTGATTTAAATAAGGAAGGAAATGCAACTCAAAATTTAAGTCCTGATAGAATTGATACTAGAGAAAAATTAGAAAATTATTTCAAGGGACAACAGAATGCTTTAGATTTACTTGATTATATCGAAGGTAAGGCGTTTATAAGATTAACGCCTGAGCAACAAGCAAGAGTTGCTACAAGAATGAATCAATCTGGAGGTTGGTCTACTTGGGGAGCGATTACTGCAGCACAAGCAGAACAAATGAACTTAACATCTTTAGAATCTTTATATGATAATAGAATTATTATACGTCCTGAAAATGCATGGGGTGTCAGTGTAAGAGGTCTTAAAGTAATTAATAGTATTGGTACTAATGATTATGGATTTGAGTCTGTTTGGGTAAATCGTTGGTATATCGGTCATAATGATAATGGTATGCCAGATGCATTCTCAGCAAAACGTAATTATTTTGAAATGCTTGGTTATGCAGGAGTTGATGGATATGTTACTTACGGAAGAGGAAGTACGAAAACAGATCTTGATGCTATTCAAAAAATTACAAAGTCTGTTACTGGAACAGCAATGAATTGGAAAGAATATAAGATGAGTAGATATGCTACTGTTGAAGAAAATATAAGAAACAATAAGTATATTGATGTCGATTATATGATTGAAAGATTCTATCAAGCTTTATCAAGTGATACGAATAGAAATGCGACTTCAAGAACAAATCTTAGAAAAATATATTATCATTACTTAAAGAGTGTTACGAATGACTTTGTCGATGATCCTCTTGGAACAACAGTTGAAGTAAATCATATCAAAACTGCAGAAGAATTAGTTGAAAAGATTAATGCCCAACCATATGGTTATTATGTATTAGATAATGATATTGATTTTTCTCATATGACAACGAATGTTACTCAAACATTTATGGGTAGATTAGATGGAAATGGTCATAAAATCATCGGAAATACATTGCCTATATTTAATAAAATTAGATATGGTTATGTAGGAAATATTAAGTTTGAAAATACTAATATTCCAAAAACGATTAGTAATGCAGGGGCGTTATCTTATCGTTCGGAAATGAGTACTATTGAAAAAATTGATGTTTCAAATTTAAAAATGAATTTTGGTGGAAGAGATGATTTAAGTTTAATTGGTGGAACTGTAAGTAATGTAGTTACTAGAGATTGTACAGTTGAAAAGCTTACTTATCATATTACTTCAGCAGATGATATGGCTAAATTAAATGAAGATCCTAGTGGTATATATATACTTGATAATGATATAGACTTTACTGGTAAAACATATAGTGAAGGAGCTGTAGTTACTACTCAATTTAATGGTAAAATTGATGGTAATGGTCATACATTCAGTAATCTTACAAATGCCAGCTTATTTGCAAACTTTAGAGGAACTGCAGAAAACTTTACAATTAGAGATTTTAGTAATATCAGACCAGGTAATACGGAGAGTAGCAATTTCGTAGCAGCATTTGCTAAGCAGACATTTACATCTACAGTAAGAAATGCGAAGTTTGAGAATATTACTTTATCAGGATATAATAATGTAGCTGTTCTTTCTGGAATGGATGGTCGTGATAATGCTAATTCTGTATTTGAAAATATTTCTGTTAAGAATGCTAATGTTACTGGTAGCGGTGTGTATGTATCAACATTTGTTGGACGTAAATATGGTGGAAAGATTTCTAATGTTTTTGTTCAAGGAACTCTTAATGTAACTTCAACAGAAAATGGAGGTCTTGTTGGAGCATTACAACAAAATGGATCAATTGTAGAAAATGTTGTTACTGATGTATCCGTTAATAAAACAAGTAACACTTATAATAATCTTGGAAATAGTGTATTTAATGCTTCTGTGATTGGTAATATTTATAATACTCCAGTTGTTAAAAATACCATTGCTTTTGGTAATATGACCGGATATGTTGCAACTGATGGTACTGAGTTTATACCATATAAATTTACTGGTGCAGTTGAAGCACAAATACTTGCTGCTTTAAGCAATTGTTATGAGGTTTTAGAAGAGACTGGTTCAAGTAGAGTTAGTGATAATACTAAGGGAAAACTTATCAGTGTTTCTAAAAACAATTTGAATGCACAATTTTATAAAGATCTAGGTTTTGATGAGACTCTTTGGAATTTAGATAAGCTTTCTGCTAAGGGTTATCCAGAACTTAGATAACAAAAGATTAATAATAGTAAAAAAGATATACAATAAAAGTTGAATTTTTCAGCGAAAGGTATATCTTTTTTTCATTAAATTTGTTTCTTGTTCATAAACTTTATGGGAGGCAGATTATGAAAGAGGAAAATAGGGAATTAGTTGTATGTGTATATGATGATAATGCAGCATCCATAAATGATAAAATACTTGAAGCCTTTGAAAGATATTTGAGGTCTACTTTACTAAATACAGAAAATCTATAAATTTTGTATTTGTAATTTATTTAGAGATATTTTATAATGACTGGATTATGGGAAGTTGGTTAAGAG
Organism: uncultured Bacilli bacterium; assembly: GCA_910583685.1. Classification (GTDB taxonomy): domain Bacteria; phylum Bacillota_I; class Bacilli_A; order RF39; family UBA660; genus MGBC119817. The sequence goes on along the minus strand of CAJTXY010000002.1, from coordinate 21,436 downwards.
AAAGTGAGGTTTTAAATGGTCGATTACTTAACTAAACAAACATATCGGGCAGGCGCTTATTTGAGACTTTCAATAGAGGATAAAAACGGTAATGTTGAAAGCATTAGTATTGCCAATCAAAGAGCTTTTATAAAAGAATATGCCCTAAAAAATAATGTTGAAATATACGACTACTATGTTGATGATGGATGTTCTGGTGGAAATTATGATAGGCCAGGATTTAAGAGACTTATAAATGATATTGAAAATGGCATTATTAATTGTGTTATAACGAAAGATATGTCTAGACTTGGAAGAGAGTTTATAGAAACAGGAAATTATGTTTTTAAATACTTTCCAGAACATAACATTAGATATATTGCTATATTAGATAATTATGATACTTTAAACCCAAATGGATCTGAAGATATGTTGCCCTTTAAGGCAGTTATTAATGATATGTATTTAAAAGATATATCAAAGAAAATTAAAAGTGTAAGACATAATATGATGAAAAATGGTGACTTTGTTTCTGGAACTGTTCCTTATGGTTATAAGAGGTCTGAAGAGAATAGTAAAAAGCTTGTTATTGATGAATATGCTGCACCAATTGTATCTAAGATTTTTGAAATGAAGGATAATGGTAAGACAGAGGGAATGATTGCAAGGTATTTAACTGAACAAGGAATATTACCTCCAGATGTATATAGAGGTAAAAAACTAAAGAGGACAACCATTACCACGAATTTATGGAAAGCTTCTACAGTAAAACATTTATTACAAAATGAAAATTATATTGGAACTTTGATACAGGGAAAATACGAAAAAGTAAGTCTAAAATCAAAAAAGAAGAGATTGCTCCCTAAAAACAAATGGATTGTTAAAAAAAATGCAATTCCTGCATTAATATCTAATGAGTTATTTGAACGAGTAAATTCTTCAAAAAGAAAAAATGATATTAGACATAGAAAATATGATTATTTATTGAAGGGATTAGTTATGTGTGCTGACTGTGGTTGTACTATGTCTGTGAGAAGAGTTAAAAAACAGACGGATTCTGAAGTTGTGACACCAATTTATTTATGTAGAACTTATGCTACTCATCGGAATGGTGTTTGTTCTATGCACTATTATAGAGAAGAAGACTTAAATAACCTTGTATTAGATCAAATTAAAACTATTTTGTTAAAGTATTCTAAGGTGGAAGAGCTGACAAAAAAATATGAAAACGTTTTGAATACTTCTGACATATTGCGTGAATATACAACCGCTTTCCATCATCTTCAATCTAAAATAATTATGATTGATAAAGCAATCAGTGACTTATATAAAGATAAAGCCTCTGGTGTTCTATCGACAGAAGAGTTTGTTGGAATTAAAAATGAGTTAGAAAAAGACAGAAGAGAATGTGATGTTAAAATATCTGTTTTGAAAACTTCAATTAGCGAATCTAAAAATTTATTAACAGCCGAAAAAACAAAGCAAAAGTATATTTATGATTTTTTTAGAGCTAAGAGTTTTGATAAAGAAATGCTTAAAATACTTATAAATAAAATCGAAATTAAAGAGGATAAAACAGTAAAAATATTCTTTAATTTTAGTCTTAATGGAGGCAATTAATGGTTAATAAATTGATTGTTGCTTATGGAAGACTATCTCAAGAAGATATTAATAAGCTAAAAGAATTTTCTTCCAGTATCTATCATCAGTTAGCAATCATTCAGTCTTATGCTATGGAAAAGGGACTTCATATTGATAAAGAATATGTTGATGACGGTTATTCTGGAGCGAGTTTTGATAGACCAGCATTTGAAGAGTTAAAAGATGATATAGAAAGTGGGCTTGTTGGAACTGTTATAACAAAAGATATGTCTAGACTTGGTAGGAACTTTATAGAAACTGCTTATTATATAGGAGAGTATTTTCCTAGAAATAATGTTAGATATATTGCTATCAATGATTCGTTTGATAGTGATAGTGTTGATGTTTGTGAACAACAAATTATGATGGAAATAAAAGCTCTTATCAACGATTGGTATGTGAAAGAGGTATCAACAAAAAGAAAGCAGGTAGCAGAATCACAAACAGAGGAGGGACAATTTATTGGTACCCTACCACCTTATGGTTATAGAATTAAAAAGGAAAATGGTAAAAGAACACTAGAAATTGATGAGTATTCAGCAAGTATTGTAAAAAGAATATTTTCTGAGGTAGCAAGTGGAAGGACAAGAAGTGAGGTTGCTGATGGATTAAATAACGATGGAATAATATCACCCATTATTTATATGAATATGACTCAAAGTGAAAAGAGAAAATATTATTTTGACTGGTCAGATAAAATTATTTATAGAATACTAAAAAATAAAACATATACAGGTAAAATTGTGAAAAGAAAATCTTCTAAGAAGGATTATCATCAGAAGAAAAGAGAGTTTATTCCAATAAGAGATAGAGAAACAATTGATCATTGTCATCCTGCAATCATAACGGAAGAGTTGTTTGATAAGGCAAATAATCGTTTAAAAACAAAGAAGCGAAAAGAAAAAAATGATTATAGGGGTTTGTTTAATAAACTAGTAATATGTGGTGAATGCGGTAATATTATGACTGTTTGTAGAAGAAAAAGAGAAAATGGTAATATTAAGTATCATTTTGTATGTACAAGAATAAAGAATAGGAAGCATTGTCCTAATAGGACTGTTGCAGATTCTAAGCTTCAATTAATAGTTACTAATACATTAAAAGGTTTACTTAACTCATATATTGATAGAGATGAGATAACTACAAAAGCAACAAAGGATTTATTAAAAAAGGAAAGGCCTAATTTAAAAATTGCTAATTTGAAAGAAAAGATAGAACTTCATAATACCAATATTAGAAGTTTATACTTGAAAAGGACAACTGGAGAAATTAGTTTGGATGAGTTTATCAAAAAAAAGGAAGTAGAATCATTACTTAAGGAACAATCCGAAAAGCTATTAAAGGAAGTTATAGTATCAAAAAATGAGAAAGTAAGAAAAGAAGAACTATTAGAAAAATATAATAAGTTTATTGATAACGATAATTTGATCAATGATATTATAGGGGACTTGATAGATAAAATTATTCTTTATAAAGATAAGACTATACAGATTTCATTTAAGTTTGGAATAGGGAGATCAAAAGAAATTAAATTATATTAAGAGGTAAATATGGGGTTCATTTCTTTGATCGAAGAAGAACAATTTGTATTAGATTTTAGGAGTATTTTATTTGGAATTTTTAGAAAAGATAATAATAAAACGAGATTATAAACCAATTATATAACTAAAAAATTAAGTATAAAAAAGGGCAAATTAAGATTTGCTTATTATATTAACTCTTTGGGTTACTTAGCAAGCATCAGCAGATGGAGATGCCGATTATCTAGATCGCTGTATGAAATTTTATAAAAGTTTAAATGTAAAAGCATATGGTGTTAAGATGAATGAAAAAGAGGTCTATGAAAAAATTGTTGATTGGGTTCGAGATTATAATCCAGATATTGTAGTAATTACGGGTCACGACTCTTTTAATAAGAGAAAAGATAATTCTTACCAAAATAGTCCTAGTTTTATTAAAGCAGTTCAACAAGTACGTGAGTATGAAAAGAGTCAGGATAAACTGATTGTTATTGCGGGGGCTTGTCAATCTAATTATGAAGAGCTTATTAAAGCTGGGGCAAATTTTGCCTCTAGTCCAAAGCGAATTAATATTCATGCTTTAGATCCTGCTATTATTGCTTCTAGTATTGCACTTTCTGAAAAGAATAAAAGTATTGATTTGATTTCCTTGATTGAAAAGACAAAGTATGGTAGTGATGGTATTGGTGGTATTATTACTATGGGTACTATGTATGTGGGGTATCCAAGATGACAATAGAAAAAGTACGGGAAATGGTAAAGGAAAATTCTAATCAAGAACTTAAATTTAAATTTAATGGCAGTCGTAATCAAGTAGAGGAATTTTCTGGAAAAATAGTGGGAGCCTATCCAGCAATTTTTATTATTAGGACTAGTGATGAGGTAGGACGAATTAAATCTTTTAGTTATAGTGATATATTAACAGAAAGCTTAGAAATTATTGATTAAGCTTAAATACTTTTATTTTGTGTCTATTAGTGTAAAAATAGTTGCATTTTGTAAACTGTTATTATAAAATGTAATTATAAAGTTGTAGACTTTAAGAGGGAGGAAAACATATGAAGATTACATCTGTAAATGTACGTAAAATTGAAAAAGAAGGATCACGTATGAAAGGAATTGCATCTGTTTTATTAGATGACAGTTTTGCAGTTCACGATATTCGTGTTATTGAAGGAGATAATGGATTATTTATCGCTATGCCTAGTCGTAAAACAGCAACTGGTGCTTATCGTGATATTGCTCATCCAATTAATCCAGAAGTACGTAGTATGTTTGAAGAAGCAATCATTGAAGCATATAATAATGCAGAAGATGCTCCTGAAACTGAAGAGTAGTATTAATTATTTAAAGACACTTTTGCTGTGTCTTTTTATTTTGCTAATTGAGGGTATTTTTATAAAACATTTGAAAACGTAATTATTTTCTTCTATTTTTTCTTGGATTTCATATAGTATAGTAAGGAGGATGCAATGGATAAACAAGAAAATATTAATAATTATAATCATGGAATTAGTTTAACAGAAAGAAAAAATCTAATGATTTCAGGTGTTAAGAAAATTGATAACTTTGATAATGAACAGTTTATGATGGATACGGTTATGGGTTACCTTTTGGTAAAAGGAGAGGGATTAGAACTTATTAAACTAGATACTTTACAAGGAACCGTTATTATTAAGGGACTTGTTTCTGGTATGAATTATTTAGAAGAGGGCAATAACAAAAGTAAGGAGAATACGATTTTTAATCGATTATTTAAATAATGTCATTAAATGTACAAATTCTTTCCCTTATTTATTCTTTGAGTTTTGGAATTTTTTTTGGGTTCTGTGTCAATTTTCATTATGAACTTTTATTTTCCAAGAAAAAATGGTTTCGAGTATTTATCAATATTATTTTTGTAATAGATATGGCACTCATTTATTTTTTGCTTCTTAAGATACTTAATGGTGGTATTTTACATTTTTATTTCTTTTTACTTATATTTTTAGGTTTTTTAATTAGTTTTCGAACTACAAAAAAAATGAGACCTTTTTTAAGAAAATTAGTAAAAAAGTAAAATTTCCCTTTGTTTTAATAAAAATATATTTAAGTTGCTTTTTGTGGATTTAGATTTTAAAACAAGAGCATACTTATTTTTTATTGAAAAATGGAATTGTCAAATGTTGTAAATGTCGATTAATTGTTATTGTTACTTTTCTTGACATAGTCTATAATTTATAGTAGATAGGAAGGTGGTACAGTGGCAAAGAAGAAAAATAAAAAGGCAAGAAGACGTATTTTTTTCTTAGGCCTTGGTTCTTTTATTATTATTGTTGTTACTACTTTTTCTATAGGTCGTTATTGGGTAGAGATCCTGGCAAAATATCAAGAGAAAAAACAACTTGAGAAGAAGCTTACTCGTTTAAAAGAAAAGGAAGAGGCATTAAAAGTAGATGCTGATAAATTGCAAGATCCTGATTATATAGCTAGGTATGCTAGGGAAAAATATTTGTATTCAAAAGATGGGGAGTTTATTTTGCGTCTTCCATAGAGTAAATTGTTTATGTTGGGTTTACTAGTATTTATTTTCTAGTAAATTAGTGTTTTAAAACTTGCATTGAAATGAGTGTATGAGTAAATGGAACATTGCTTTCGGTAATTAATTAGATTTATTTAGATAAAAAAACTACCTATTGATTGAAGGTAGCTTATTTTTTATAATAGGTTTTTGAAAAACCTTGATTGGTTTCCTTTATTGTATCTTGTAATGCGAATTGATAAATTGTTTGTAGATTTTCTAGGTCTTGGTAATCTTTTTTATTTAGTGTTGTCCTTTTTTGCTGTTTTAATTCTTTTATCTCTGTTACTATATTTTGTACTTCTTCATAACTTTCTGGATTTTCTTTTACAAATCTAATTGCTCGATAGTTACTGATGGGAATCATTTTGTCTGCTTTAATTTCTTCTCCGTTTGTTCCTTCTAAATACTGTGTGTTTCTTTCTATAGTTTTGAAGTAACTTTCTTTTTCTTTTTTCCCTTTTTCCTTTTTGTCTATTATGTGGTTAATTGTCAAAAGTCCTCCAATGCTGCTACTTACTGTAAGAATAGTGACAGGTATCCATCCAATGCCCAAAGTCCCTAAAAAGCAAGTAACAAAGAACTCTGCTCCTATTAAAGTAAATAGTGCTTCTTTAATCCATTTTTCCATTCTTTTCTCCCTTTTGTGTGCATATTATATCACTTTTTTTTAATTTGTCAATGTTTGTCTTTGAATGGTGTCTTTTTGACTGGTATAAGACAGATTCTTTTTAAATGTTTGTTATAATGGTTGCGGTAAATTGTTTTTTTAGATACAATAGAAGTGGTGAAAAAATGAAAAAAGTTAGTTTGAATATAGAAGAGACCTTTCAGTTTAAAAGGGGAATGAAAATTCTGATTGGATGTTCTGGTGGACCAGATTCTATGGCTTTATTTGATATGCTTTTGAAGATTCGAGAGAAGTATCAATTATTATTAATCTGTGTTTATGTGAATCATAATCTTCGTAAGGAAAGTATAGAAGAGCAGGAGTATTTAGCAGAATTTTGTAAAAATAACAATGTTTTATTTGAAACGATGACTATTGAAAAGTATGGCGAGGATAATTTTCATAATGAAGCACGTAATATTCGTTATCAGTTTTTTGATGATATTATGAAAGCTTATCACGCTGATATTTTAATGACTGCTCATCATGCTGATGATTTGATTGAAACAATTTTAATGCGTATTAGTCGGGGATCTAATTTACAGGGTTATAGTGGATTTCATAAAATTGTTAATAAAGGAGACTATCAAATTGTAAGACCTTTGTTGTCTTATACAAAAGATCAATTGGAGGAGTATAATCGTCTTTATCATATTCGTTATTTTATTGATCGTTCTAATGCACAAAGTAAATATACTAGAAATCGTTATCGAAAAGAAGTTTTACCATTCTTAAAAAAAGAGGATGAAAATATTCATCAGAAGTTTATAAAATTTAGTGAGATTTTAAGTGAGGCAAATTATTATATAGAAAAAGAAGTAAAAAAAGCATACTCTAGAGTGATGCGGGAGAATAAATTACAAATTGATGCTTTTTTGAGAGAGGATTCATTTATTCAAAAAGAACTGCTTTATATTATACTTGCTAATTTTTATCAGGATGATTTAATATTAATTAGTGATAAGCATATAGATTTATTGTATAAACTTATTACAAGTAGGCGTGCTAATTTAGCATATAATTTGCCTAATGAGGTTGTGGCAATAAAGAGTTATCGTGAGTGTTATTTAGAGCATAAACCTGATTTTTTCGGTACTTATGAGATTGAATTTTCAACATATGCAATATTGCCTAATGGTCATACTATAGAAAAAGTGAAGGAAGTTGATGATAATAGTAATTTCTTTTGCTGTCTAGATAGTAATGAAGTTCAGTTACCACTTGTAATTCGCACTAGAAGAGTGGGAGATAGGATGCAAGTGAAGGGATTAAATGGTACGAAAAAGTTGAAAGATATTTTTATTGATTCTAAAATAGATATCAAAAAAAGAGAGCTTTGGCCTGTTGTTACAGATGCGACCGGAAAAATTGTTTGGCTTCCAGGTTTAAAAAAGTCTAAATTTAGTAAAACAAAATCGGAAAGTTATGATATAATAATGAAATATCGATAGGAGGAGAGATATTTGTGAATAAAAAAACGGTAAAAAAAGGGTTGTTACCTTATGTATTTATTTTTTTGATTATGTTAGGAATTTATTATTGTTTTAATATAATGAATCAAAAAGTAAATGTTTTAACTTACAATGAGTTTATTGAAAAAGTATCGAATGGATCTGTTGATAAGCTTGAAGTAACACCAAGGGATAGGGCAAAGACTTATGAGATTCGTGGTAAGCTTGATAATTATAAAAAGAATGAATCATTTTTTGTTCGTGTTCCACTTAGTGAAGGTGTTATGAAAAAGGTAATTGATGCTTCTGAGGTTCAAGACTTTGAAATGACAACAGTAGCTGATCCAGAGTCTAGTTCTTTACTTTTAGTATTAGTTAATATTTTACCAATCGTATTATTAATTGGGTTTACTTTCTATTTTTTCAGTCGACAAATGGCAGGAAATAAGAACTCAATGGATTTTGGAAAGAGTAAAGCTCGTTTAAATAGTGATAAGAATAAAGTTACATTTAAGGATGTCGCAGGACTTAAAGAGGAAAAGGAAGAGGTAAAGGAATTAATTGATTTCTTGAAAAATCCTAAAAAGTTCCAAAGACTTGGTGCTAGAATTCCAAAGGGAGTTTTATTATTTGGGCCTCCAGGAACTGGTAAAACCTTACTTGCAAAGGCAGTTGCAGGGGAAGCAAATGTTCCATTTTACTTTATTAGTGGATCTGACTTTGTAGAGTTATTTGTTGGTGTTGGTGCCAGTCGTGTTCGTGATATGTTTCAACAGGCAAAGAGAAATGCACCTTGTTTAATCTTTATTGATGAAATTGATGCTGTTGGTCGTCAAAGAGGAACAGGTCTTGGCGGTGGTCATGATGAGCGTGAACAAACACTAAATCAATTGCTTACTGAGATGGATGGTTTTGGTGCTAATGAAGGAATTATTATTATTGCTGCAACGAATCGTCCTGATGTATTAGATCCTGCCCTTCTTCGTCCTGGAAGATTTGATCGTCAAGTAACAGTTAATTTGCCAGATGTAAAAGGGCGTGAAGAAATTTTGGCCGTTCATGCTAAAAATAAGATTTTGGCAGATGGCATTACTCTTCATAATCTTGCTAAGAGAACTCCTGGATTTAGTGGAGCGGATCTTGAAAATTTACTTAATGAAGCAGCACTACTTGCTGTTCGTCGTAATAAAGAGAAGATTACAATGAGTGAAGTGGATGAAGCAACAGACCGTGTATTAATGGGACCAGCTAAGACTTCTCATAAATATAGTGAAAATGATCGTAAGCTTGTTGCCTATCATGAAGCAGGTCATGCTGTAATTGGCTTAAAACTTGATAATGCAAATGATGTTCAAAAAGTTACTATTATTCCAAGAGGTTCTGCTGGTGGGTATAATATGATGGTTCCTAATGAAGAAAAATTATGTTCTACTAAAACTGACTTGTTAGAGCAAATTACAGGATTGCTAGGTGGACGTACTGCTGAGGAAATTACATTTGGGGAAATTACAACGGGTGCCCATAACGATTTTGAAAAAGCAACAAAAATTGCTCGTGCAATGGTTACAGAATATGGTATGAGTGATTTAGGACCATTACAGTTTGAACAACAAGCAGGAAGTGTTTTCTTAGGACGTGATTATAATAAAAGTCAGCATTTCTCTAATGAAGTTGCAAATGAAATCGATATGGAAATGCGAAAAATTATTAATGATTGTCATACGAAGGCAACAGAGATTATTAAGAAAAATAAAGAGCTATTAAAGTTAATTGCTGATGCTCTTCTTGAATATGAAACTCTTACAAAGGAACAAATTGACTATTTGGTTAAAAATGGGAGAATGCCAGAAGAAGATGAGGACAATTTGGAGGCAATGTCTGTGACAAGGCTTCGTGAGCTTGCAAAAGAAAAGGGAATTAAAAACTATTCTAAGATGACAAAGGCAGAGTTGCTTCGTGAATTAGATGTTTAAGGGACTTGTATTAGGTCTCTTTTTATGTTATATTTGGATCATATTTATTTGGAGGTTGGGTTTTAGATGGATTTATATGAAGTAAGCAAAAGTGGTAAATCAATTACCAAATTTAATTTGCAGGCAAGTGAGAGGTTGAGAAAATATAAGGAGCAACAAAGTGGTAGAATTAATCTATATCAATTTGAAACTACGGATTGGGATTTAATTGAAAAGATTCGTAGTAGCAATGAGATGCCTCTTTTTGAAATGAATTCTGTTGCTGATGTTGATGTTCATAAACGTCTTGGACAATTTAGTATAGCACAAGATTTTTCTTATAGGGAGTTAAAACGTATTTCTACCTTATATTGTTATTCCTTATACGAGAGAATTTCTTTAGAGAAAGTATGGAATCAGTTTTTGGATGGTAATTATGATCATTCTAATTTGCTTAATGTCTATTTGGGTCAAAAAGATAGAAAGGATGATTATTGTAATTATTTGTTATTGCCAGATTATTATGAGACGGTACATTCCTTTGATTTGTCTGGGGGAGGGAACGTTTTATTAGACTCATCACAAGAAATGCGGCCAACTTATTTAGTAAAAAATATATTAGATTTGCCTGAAGAACTTGCGGCAGTAGAAATGTTGGAACAGGGTCGTTATCAAGCAGTTGTAGATTTATCTTTACGACTTGATCCAGAGGCACTATCTTCTTACCAGTTGGTAAGCTCTGAACTGCATAGTATTCAGGAGTTAAAACAGGAGTCAATGCGTGAGGTTGCCAATACCCTTGATGCACAAAAGAGCTTGTTGAAAACGATTAGACAAAGTGGGACTTGGAAATTACCGAAACAAGGACTTAGAAAATAGGGATGGTTACAAGAACGAATATATTAAAGAAAAATTTAGGACTTTTATGAGAGTTCTTTTTTTCTTGTATATACTTTCTTTTTTTAGTATAATAGGCTTGTTTTATGGAATGAGTAACAGAGGGATGTGAGTTATGTGAAATGGAAGATTGGTGATATCGAAATCTCTAATCAAGTTGTTTTGGCACCAATGGCGGGAATTTCTAATTCTGCATTTCGACGAATTGCCAAAGAATTTGATTGTGGACTTATTTATGCAGAGATGGTTAGTGATAAAGCAATTGTCTATCAAAATAAAAAAACAATTGATATGCTTTATATGAGAGAAGAGGAGCGGCCTATTACGCAACAGATTTTTGGAAGTGATTTGGCATCTTTTGTAGAGTCTGCAAAGTACATTGAACGAGTGATGAGGCCTGATATTATCGATATCAATATGGGATGTCCTGTTCCTAAAGTAGCAAGTCGTGCACAAGCTGGAGCAGCCCTTTTGAAAGATCCCGTCAAAATTGGGAAGATTGTTCGGGCTGTTGTCGATGCTGTTAGTGTTCCTGTTACTGTTAAAATAAGAAGTGGCTGGGATAGTAATTCTGTTAATGCAATTGATGTTGCTAAAATTTGTGAAGTTGCTGGCGCTAGTGCGATTTGTGTACATCCTAGAACTAGAGCTCAAGGTTATAGTGGAAAAGCAGATTGGACTATTATAAAGCAAGTGAAAGAAAGTGTTTCGATTCCTGTTATTGGAAATGGAGATATTAAAACAGCGATCGATGCTAAAAGAATGCTAGATGAGACTTTATGTGATGCTGTTATGATCGGGCGAGCTGCGTTAGGAAACCCTTGGCTTTTAAAAAGTATTGTATCTTTTCTAGATAATGGTACACAGCAAATAAAACCGTCTGCTATAGAAAAAGTGGATATGTGTTTGAAACATCTTTCTTATTTGGCGGAGTTTAAAAGTGAAAAACTTGCTTGCTTGGAAATTCGAAATCATATTGGATGGTATTTAAAAGGGCAAAAAGGTGCAGCGGAGATTAAAAATAAAATATATCAATGTATTCAAATTCGTGATATAATTTCTATATTACAAAGTTATAGAAAGGAGATTTTAGATGGCAAATATGACTAAGAATAGGAAAAAATGTGAGAAAGCTTTGTTTATTCAACGAATAATAGCCTTTTTTATCGATGTTATTTTAGTAGCATTTGTTTCATCACTTGTTATTTTTCCATTTACAGATAGTGAGTCTTTAGAGAAATTAACGAATCAGAATACTACAATTGCAAATCAATATTTATCACAGGAAATTGATGTTAATACTTATATGAATCAAAGTATGGATATTAGTTATGAGATTGCAAAACAAAGTGGTCTAGGGACTATTATTACATTGATTATTTATATTTTATATTATGTTGTTTTTCAGTTTTATAATAAGGGAAAAACAGTTGGGAAACAAATTATGAAAATAAGAATTGTTTCTACTGAAGAAGGAGAATTAACATTAAATCAACTTTTGTTTCGGGCGTTTGTTATTAATTCCATTTTAGCGAATACTATTATTTTGTTGTTTACCATTTTTGGTTCTAAGAATGTTTATTCTTTGAGTGTTACTATTTTTATGGCAATTCAATATGTTTTAATGATTGCAAGTGCTATTATGATAGGGTATCGTAAAGATGGACGTGGTATTCATGATTTGATTGCCCATACTGAGGTTTTACAAAATGAGGTTAAAGAAAGGAAGTTAGAAGTATGCGAGAATTAGGAGAACAAGAATTAGTAAGAAGAGAGAAGTTAGCCAATATAGAGCATCCTTATCCAGAGAGATTTGAGGTGAACTATGAAATAGCAGAGGCTAGTGAATTGGCAGATGAGACTACTGGAGTTCGTGTTGCTGGGAGAATTGTTTTAATGAGGAAAATGGGGAAGATGAGTTTCTTAACTATTTCTGATATTTATGGAAAAATTCAAGTTTCTGTTAAAGTGGATATGATTGGGGAAGAAGCTTATAATGCTTTTAAAGGTAATTATGATCTTGGAGATTTTATAGGAGTAGAAGGAGAAGTTTTTACTACTCATACAGGAGAGAAGACAATTCGTGCTTCTAAAATTGAATTTTTAGGAAAGGCATTGAGGCCGCTTCCTGAAAAATTCCATGGGGCAACCGATGTTGAAATGTTATATCGTCAAAGATATTTGGATTTAATTTCGAATGATGAGGCAAAAAAGAAATTTTTATTCCGCAGTCGTTTTATTCGAGAAATTCGTTCTTATCTTGATAATTTAGGTTATATTGAAATTGAAACACCTATTTTAAATAATAAGGCGAGTGGAGCAACGGCAAAGCCGTTTATTACACATCATAATGCACTTGATATTGATCTTTACTTAAGAATTGCACCTGAAACTTATTTGAAGCGTGCTATTGTAGGTGGTTTTACTAAGGTTTTTGAAATTGCAAGATGTTTTAGAAATGAAGGAATTGATGCTACTCATTTACAAGATTTTACGATGATTGAAGGGTATGGAGCTTATTTGAATTATAAAGATAATATGAAGCTTCTTCGTGAAATGCTTCAAACAATTATTATGAATATGTTTGGGACTTTGATGATTCAAATAGGAGATAAGCAAGTAGATTTAAGTGGTGAATGGGAAAGTGTAAGTTTTAGAGATTTGATTTTAAGGTATTCTGATATTGATATTGCTGTTTATAATACAAAGGAGAAGTTGCTTGATAAGATTTATCAAGATCAAATTGAAATTGATAGTGAGACACCACTTGAAGATTTAGGTTATGGTAATTTAGTTGACCAATTATATAAGAAAGTAGCAAGAGTTCATATTGTTAATCCAATTTTCTTAACTGAGCATCCGATTGAACTTTCTCCCCTTGCTCGTGCGAATGATGATAATCCACAAATTACAGATCGTTTCCAACTAGTAATTAATGGAGCAGAAATTATTAATGCTTATTCAGAACTTGTAGATCCTAGAGAACAGGAGAGAAGGCTTTTGGAGCAGGCAAGTCTTAAGGCTGCAGGAGATGAAGAGGCAATGCCAATGGATTATGATTATATTGAAGCGATGGAATATGGAATGCCACCAATTAGTGGTTGGGGTATAGGAATAGATCGTATAGTGCAACTTCTTACTAATTCTGAAAATATTAAGGATGTTATCTTATTTCCATTGATGCGACCAAAGGATGATTTCAGAGGATAAATCTTCCTTTTTTTTCATCTAAATTTCATAAAAAATACGTGTGTAGTACTTGTAAAATATTTCATAAATCAGTATAATGATAGTGGGAGGGAATTATGATGAAAAAGCATAATACAGTAAAAGTCGTTCTAATTACAATGTTGATATTTATGTTACTTAGTTGGATTTTACCTGCTGCATATTTCCAAAGTAGCTATGTATCACAAGGACGCGTTCAAATGGGATTGTTTGATTTATTCTCATATCCAATTACTGCAGTATCTTATTTTGGTTTTATTGCCGTTTTTGTACTAGTAGTTGGTGGTTTCTATGGTGTTTTATACAGAACTCCTGCTTATAGAACATTATTAGATTCTATTGTAAAGAAATTTAAAGGAAAGGAAAAAATTGTACTTTCAGTTATTATGGTGTTATTTGCTGTTTTAACTTCAGTATGTGGCCTAGAATTAGGAATTATTGTATTTTTTCCATTCGTATTTTCTTTAGTATTATTAATGGGTTATGATAAGATTGTAGCGGCACTTACTACAGTAGGATCTACTATGGTAGGAATTGCTGGATGTACATTCTCTGCTAATACTGTTAATATTTTGACTCAAGTACTTGGTGTAAACCTTACGTCAGAGCTTGTAACTAAAATTGTTATTTTAGTAATTGGACTTATACTTTTGATTTTCAATACTATTCGTTATGGTGAAAAGCATAAAGTAAAAGGTGCTAAGAAGAATGCTGAAGTTGAAAGTGGTTATATTCCAGCAGCAGTTAAGGGTAAAAAGAAGAGTATTTGGCCTTTAGTTATTATTTTAGATTTCATTCTAATTATTATGATTTTAGGATTTATTTCTTGGACAGGAGCATTTAATTTAAATGTTTTTGAGGATGCTAATACTGCCGTTACTGGTTTTAAAGTATTTGGATTTGAAATATTTGGTAAATTACTTGGAAACGTTCCAGCTTTTGGAAACTGGACTGTAACTGAATTAATGTTAATTCTTGTTATTGCAGCAGGTTTAATTGCTTTTATTTATAAAGTTAAATTTGATGATTTTATGCAAGGATTTATTAAAGGTGCTAAAGAAGTATTAAAACCAGCAGCTCTTGTTGTACTTATTTATACTTGTTTGGTAATTGTTACATATCATCCATTCCAATTAGTAATTTATAAGGCTTTATTTGATCTTACTAAAGGGTTTAACGTATTTACTACTGGAATCGCAGCAATTCTAGCAGCAGTATTTAATGTTGAGCCAGCTTATGTATTCCAAAGTGTTGTACCATATTTAACTAGTGTAGTAACAGATAAGACAACATATCCGCTTATTGCTGTTATGTTCCAATCTTTATATGGTGCTGTTATGTTAGTTGCACCAACTAGTGTTATCTTAATGGGAACTATTTCTTACTTAGGTGTTTCTTATAAAGAATGGTTAAAGAACATTTGGAAGTTTGTATTAGAATTTATTGTAATTTTGTTTATTATCTTTACAATTTTAGTACTTATTTAAAACTGATATTTTTAGTTTAGCAGAAGAATCCTTCTGCTTTTTTTGTGGAATTTGTCACTTTTTTTAGAACATATTTTATTGAAAGTTATTACAAAATAATCATAGAATATAGTTAGAAAGAGGGGATAATATGTTCTCAAAATTTAGTGAAGATGCACAAAAGGTTTTAATGGATGCCAAACGTGAAATGCAACGTCTTAAACATCCTTATGTGGGTAGTGAACATATGCTACTTGCCATTCTTTCTCATCATGAATTTTCTATTACTAAGAAGCTTGAGAGTTATGGTATCTTTTATAAAAAGTTTCGTGATGAGTTAGTTAGTGTTGTGGGGCTTGGAAAGAATGCTAATAGTTGGTTTTTATATACACCACTTTTAAAACGAGTACTTGAGTCTGCAATGTTAGATTCCAAAGAAGAAAAAATGCAGGAAGTAAGTGTAGAACAGTTATTCTTGTCACTTCTTGAAGAGGGAGAAGGAGTAGCGATACGTCTTTTGGTTGGAATGAATATTGATATAGATAAGCTTTATAACGATTTTTCTACAAAGATTATGTATAAAAAATCGTCTAAAAAGAAACTTTCTATTGAAGAGTATGCAGTGGACTTTAATAAACGTGTTCAAAAGGGAGAGATTGACCCTGTTATTGGAAGAGAAGAAGAAGTGGCACGTTTAATTGAGATTTTGTCTCGTCGTGTGAAAAATAATCCTCTTTTGATTGGTGATGCAGGTGTAGGAAAAACAGCGATTGTAGAGGAACTTGCGAGTCGCATTGAAAATGGTGAAGTGCCAAAGGGTCTACAACATAAACGTATTTTATCTGTTTCTATGGCCTCTCTTATTGCTGGGACAAAGTACCGAGGTGAATTTGAGGAACGGATTAACAAGATTTTAACTGAGGTTGAAAATAATAATGAAATCATTTTATTTATTGATGAAATTCATACTCTAGTAGGTGCGGGAGGAGCAGAGGGAGCTATTGATGCTTCTAATATATTAAAACCAGCGCTTGCTCGTGGGAAACTTAAAGTGATAGGTGCAACTACTACTGCTGAGTATAAGGAGTTTATGGAACGAGATAAAGCACTGGACAGGCGTTTTCAAAAGCTTGTAGTAGAAGAACCAGAAATAGATAAGGTAAAAGATATTTTGCAAAACTTGAAACCAATTTATGAGAGTTTTCATGGAACTGTTATTCCTGATGATATACTTGATCTTATTATTCTTCTTACGAATAAATATGTTTATGATAGGAGACAACCTGATAAGGCGATTGATATTTTAGATGAGGTTTGTGCGAAGGCATCTTTATCACTTGGAAAAAATGAGAAGCGGTTGCAGGAGATTAATAAGAAATTAAAAGTAGTTCGTAATCTTAAAAACCAGTCGATTATGAATCAGAACTTTGAACAAGCTTCTAGCTATAAAAAAGAAGAATATGATTTAGAAGATCAGAAGAACAAGCTGGAATTACAGTTTATGAAGATGCAAAAGCCTAAGACTATTACTAAAGATATGGTGCGTGAAGTGGTTTATTTGAAGACAAAAATTCCTATTTACGAACTCGGTATCAATTTAAATAAAGAGATGGAGAAGTTAAGCCGAGATTTGAAATCTAAGATTATGGGTCAAGATGATATCGTGAATCAGCTTGTTACTTTTACGCAGAAATATAAAAGTAATTATTTACCACAGCGCCCTTATTCGTTTTTATTTGTTGGGGGAACAGGGCTTGGAAAAACTTGTCTTATTAAGGAATATGCCAAAACTCAGGTGCCAAAGAATTCTTTTATCCGTATTGATATGAGTGAATATAAGGAAGAACATTCCATTAGTAAACTGATTGGTTCTCCGCCAGGTTATGTTGGTTATAATGATCAGAATGCTATATTTGATAAGGTGCGAGAATATCCTAATAGTATTCTTCTTCTTGATGAGATAGAAAAGGCGCATCCTGCAGTTTTGAAACTTTTCTTACAAATCTTAGATGAGGGCAGTATTAAAGATAATAAGGGAAATGAAATTGTATTTAAGAATACCTTAATCTTTATGACTTCTAATTTAGGTAGCAATCAAAAGACAATAGGTTTTTCTGGAAGTAAAAAAGAGCTAAGAAATGTTTATTTAGAAGAATATTTGGGGGTAGAACTGGTAAATAGAATTGATCATATATGGTATTTTCATAATATGGATGGTGCGATTATTACTACCATCATTAAAAGTAAGTTGGATGCTATTAAAAAGGCACGGAATTCTGTTAAAATTAAGTTTTCAAAAGAATTGGTGGATGAGATAAAGTCACGATGCGATTATCAAAAATTTGGGGCAAGACGTATTGATAAGATTATAGAGGAAGAAGTAGATGCTATTATCATTGACCATTTAGTGCAAGGAAAAAGTGAAGTAGTTATTGAAAAACTTGGGACTAGTTAGTCTCTTTTTTCTTGCTATGTTGATTGTAAAATATAAAACTTTTTTATTTTTCTTAAGATGACTCATTTTCGTGCTATATTTACGTATGATATGGTATAATAAGACAAAAGCGAGGGGATTTTAATGAAAATATATAATACCTTAACAAGAAAAGTGGAAGAGTTTGTCCCTCATCAAGAGGGTATTGTTAAAATGTATACTTGTGGGCCAACAGTTTATAGTTATGCTCATATTGGTAATCTTAGGACTTATATTTTTGAAGATATATTAGAAAAAGGTCTAGAGTACTTAGGTTATCAGGTAAATCGAGTGATGAATATTACCGATGTTGGTCATATGACGAGTGATGCTGATACTGGTGAAGATAAAATGATGAAGGGTGCTAAACGTGAAGGAAAGACGGTTTATGAGATTGCCGATTTTTATACACAAGCGTTTTTAAAAGATATGGATGAACTTCATATCAGGAGACCTGCCATTATTGAAAAGGCAAGTGACCATATTGATACTTATATCGAAATGATAGAAAAGATGCTAGATGATGGTTATGCTTATATTTCTGAGGGTAATGTTTATTTCGATATTAGTAAAGCCAATGATTATTATCAGTTATCTGGTAAAAATCCGGAGGAGCTTGTAATTGGAGTGCGAGATACGGTAGAAGAGGACCTTGCAAAACGAAATCCTTTTGATTTTGGTCTTTGGTTTACGTTATCTAAGTTTTCTAATCAGGCAATGAGGTGGGATTCCCCTTGGGGAGTAGGCTACCCTGGTTGGCATATTGAGTGTTCTGGTATTTCTAGTCAGTATTTAGGAGAGTATTTAGATATTCACTGTGGTGGTATTGATAATATTTTTCCACATCATACCAACGAAATTGCTCAAAGTGAGGCTTATTTTGGTCATAAATGGTGTAACTATTGGATTCATGGGGAACATCTAAATGATCAGACAGGAAAAATGAGTAAATCGAAGGGAGAATTTTTAACTTTAGAGTTATTAAAGTCTAAGGGGTATTCTCCTCTTGTTTATCGTTATTTCTGTCTTGGTAGTCATTATCGTAAAACACTTACCTTTTCTTATGACTCATTAGAGGTTGCCAAAAACTCTTATCAGAAGTTAAAAAATAAGGTAAAAAGTTTGAAAGATGAGGGAGAAGTACAACAAGCTGAAATGGAGTCTTATGAAAAGAAGTTTGGAGATGCGATTTCTAACGACTTAAATACTTCACAGATGTTAACGATTTTATATGATGTTTTAAAGAGTAAGGATTTGAGTGATAGAAGCAAAAGAATGTTAGTAGAGAAATTTGATTCTGTTCTTTCTTTAGCATTATTGGAAGAAGAGATAGATACTACATTAGATGATTATGCTTTATCTATGATAGAGAAGAGAAAAATAGCAAAAGAGAATAAGAATTATGAAGAAGCAGATCGTATTCGTGATGAACTTTTGGAAAAAGGAATTAAGTTAATTGATGGTAGAGAAGGAACTACTTATGAATTATTAAAATGATAGATGAAGAAGTTTTTCTTTTTTCTTTGAAGGATGTGTAATTTATGTATAAGACAGTCTGATGGTTTCAAAGTCAGAGTGATGTAGAAATTTATTGTACCAATGATGATATTATTCATATTACAGGGATGATCGGATCTGGAAAGACGACCCTTGCTAATCAATATCGGAATGATAGTCTTTTTATTGTGATTTCTCTAGGTTGTCTATATCGTGGACAAGATAAGGAGAATATGAATGAAGATACTATTCGGATCAATGAATTATTAGTACAAAAGTTTCCTAATCAAAATAATGGGAAATATTTTAGAGACTATTATCTTGAAATACTTCGCTATATTGACAACTATCCTAAAAAAGTTACTTTTGTGTTAGAAGGTCAACAGATTTATAGATATTTTGATTTAAAAGATATCAAAGGTAAGTTAATTATTAAAAGGACTAGTATTCTAAAATGCTGGTATCGTTCTATTCTTCGTCATATTAGAAAGAAAAAGGTAGAATTAAGAAGTGGAAAAATTACAAGAACAAAGTATTATCAAAATATTTGGTACTGGTTCAAAAGAAGAATCAGGCAAGTAAAGTATTATAAAGAATTGAATTATTTTTTGGAGGTATTATAGGTTTGATGAAGGTACTTAGTTTAACGGAGCCTTGGGCTACTTTGATTTATATGGGGAAGAAAGAGGTTGAGACTAGAAGTTGGAAGACAAACTATAGGGGTGAACTTTATATTCATGCTTCTAGTACAAAAATTCCTAAAAACTGTAATTATGAAGTTTTAGAATTAGTAGAAGATGTTCCTCTTCATTATTCCCATATTATTTGTAAATGTAGGCTAGTAGATTGTATTTATATGACAGAAGAATTCATAGAAGATATGAAGAATAATCATTATATAGAATATATTTGTGGGGATTATCAAGTAGGGAGATATGCTTGGATACTTGAGGATATTGAAGTTCTTCCAGAAGAGTTGTCGGCAAAAGGTCATTTAGGGGTGTGGAATTATGAAAAAGATTGTAGATGATAAAGAGTATTATAGAATTTATCAAATGGTAATAGAGAGTGTTCCTTTAAATCCACAGGATCATTTTTATGGGATTAGTTTTGTGGGGCCGCCAGGTGTTGGAAAATCTACAGTTGCTAATATTTTATCTGAAAGGTTAAATATTTATGTATCTATTAATGATCAAATTAGAAGATTATTGTCATCTTGTGGAATTTTTCCCTTTGAAAATCAACCCTTGGTGGAACAGCTTGCAATAGATAGAACTTCTTATTTATTAGAGCATTCTACTAGTGTTATTATTGATGCGAATATGTTGACAGCTTATCCTTCCGCAATTCATAATTTTGCACGTTTTTCCACAGAATGTTTATTTATTAAATTAGAATGTAAGGAAGAAGAGATTCTTAAAAGATTGGATGCCAGAGAACTTTTATTTGATAAGGATAGTCGTGTGTTTTCTCGTGCTACTAGAAAGGATTATTATAAATATTTGGATAGAGAAAAGGAAAATCCTTTTCCAGAAGAAAAAATTTTTTTTACTATTAATACAGAAGAGAACTTAGATCAGCAGATTGATAAATTAATCGTTAAGATTTGTCATTATTTTGGAGATTAACACTAAAGTTAGACTTTATTAAGACTGATTTTAGTCTTTTTTGTTGAAGAAATATAAAAAATGCGAAAATACTTGAAAATTTTAAAAAATGTGGTATAATATGTAGACAAATTGAGGGGGAAACGGTTTATGAATATGAAGAAAAGAAAGTTATTATCAATAATTTTGTTGTTTTTTGGTGTATTCTCAGTTTTAGTTGGATCAGGTTTAGAACTTAATATCCAAACAATTAGTAATACTACTCAAAACCAACCAATTGCGTATGCTACTTCTAATACAGGGCAGTTTACGTATCTATCAGATATTGATTATATAGCAAAGCAATCGTATACTAGATATGATAAAATCCGTTATGATGAAATTAGTAGTGGTGCTAAAATTTCTTTAAAAATTGAAAACAATGTTTTTACATTTAATAAAGGAATCTGGGCTCATGCTACATCACAAGTTACTTATGATATAAGTCAGTATAAT
>CAJTXY010000001.1 GCA_910583685.1 uncultured Bacilli bacterium | reverse complement strand
ACCCATAAAGTTGACCTCACTTTTTTTGAAAGTCCACTTTATAGGTTACATTTTAGAGTATAGTCACTTTCTTTTATTTATGTTATAATCGAAGTAAAAGTAGGTGTGGGTATGAGAGAGTTAAGAACTAACAGGGCAGATGATGATATAAAAAAGTATGGTGAACATATTCCCAAAAACATAAAAATGAACGAAGAGTTTTATAATATGGTTATGAATGACGTTGATATGACTAAAAAGGGTGCTTTTTTAGCAGCAGAAATTTATAATTCTCTAAATAAAAAGGTTTTCTATGATGAAGTTTTCTGTTTATTTGATCAAGATACCTCTCTAGATTTTATAGAAGATATTTATAATAAAAGTATAGAGGAAATTAATAAAGATAAAAACGCCATCATTTGTCATAATTATTCGGAGGCCTTTGCCTACTTGTTAGAGCAAAATGGTTTTGAGGCAGTCATAGACAAAGGAGTTACACACAGTCAGGTTTATTTTAAAGCAGACCATCATATTTTAAGAGCAGATGCAACAGGAAAGATATTAGGCTTAGATGAAAAAAATCAAATGGCAGATTTAACTCGTGCTAAACTTGACATTTTACCACAAGGATTTTTAATCTATGAAGAAAATGATCAAGGACTTATAGAAGAAAAAAATTTCTATCACTCAAATTTTTATAAAAATAATACCTCCATAAAAGGGCAAAATATTAATGAATATACACAAAGTATTATGGAAAAACTAAAACAAGATGCCGATTTTTACTCTTATGAAGTGCCAGAAGATTATCATAATGTTTTCTCACAAATTGCTTTGATATCAGAAATGCTTGCTACAAGTAATCTAGATATAGTAGGTGGTATTACTTACCTGAAACATTTAATGAAAGTATTAATTCCAGAGGAAGAGAGAAAGAAAATAACTTTAGATCACATTAAGATGCAAAACGAAGAAGTATTAAATGTAGATAATTTGAAATATGGCCTGCTTCTTACTTATATACCACAAGAAGTGGAAACTCCAAGATGCTGTGACTTTCATCCTAGTGTCAGCGGCTATAATTTTTTATATACAGAAACCAAGGGTCTAAATCCTATCAGTGAAAATGATGCATATGAATTACAGGAAAGACATGATGCGATTGATATGAAAATAATTGACCACGATTATAAAAGGGGTGGTAAGTAATGGAACTTTTAAGAAGAATAACTTTAGAACATATAGAAGAGTTAGAAGGAAAAAAATATGCTGATAAAAAAACACTAAAAAGATACTATCTAATTTTTCAATTATTAAAAAATAACAATTGTTTCTTTGAAATTTCCAAAGAGGATGCTTATCAAATCCTATCACACTTAGGAATTCAAAATCCAACAAAATACTATAGAAAGTTAATTTCTCCAGAAAATTATAATAAACTAAGGGAAGAAAGCTAGATATAAAAGAATTAAGCTTTACTGGTGGAGTTATATAAAAAATCATCATCTATAATTCTTTCAGATTAAATAGGTAAAAAAAGAATAGTAAAACTTTGTAAAATTTTACAGAGTTTTTCTTTTTCGACAAAATACGCAATCCTCACTTGCTAAGATAATACTGGTGATAATAATGAACAAAAAATTTCTATTCTCTTTAGTAGTAGCAATCTTCCTGGGAACTGCAGTTGGAAAGTATTTTTATGATGAGACATCTGCTAAAACTGTTTTCCAGGAAGATGAAATTATCTTTTTACAACAAGGAGTTTATACAGATAAGAACAATATGGAAGAAAATATTAAACGAATTGATCCTAAGGTAGTGGTACATAACGAAGATAAATACTATGTCTATGTTGGAATTACAAAAAACCAAAAAAATGCCAAAAAGATAAAAGATATTTATGATAAAAAAGGATATGATATTTACGAAAAGGTATTATCTGTTTCAAGCGAAGAATTTAAAAATAATGTAGAACAGTTTGATCTATTACTAGAAAAAGCAACCAAAGAAGAGGAAATTATGACGATTAATGAAGTGATTTTAGCAAATTATGAACAAACTTTACAGAAAAGTTAGAAAAATCGCCAATAATAAAATGAGGTGATTTTTATGTATTATCGGGTATCAGAACTCCCTTTAGCAGAACGTCCAAGAGAAAGGTTGGTAAATATGGGAGCAGAGAATCTAAGTGATAAGGAACTACTTGCCATTCTTTTAAAAACAGGTACAAAAGATAAAGATGTTAGTACCCTTGCTACAGAGTTACTCACAAAGTATGGATCACTACAAAAATTGGAAAATGCTACTTTTCGCTCGCTATTAGAAATTAAAGGAATTGGGAAAGTAAAAGCAATTGAAGTTTTAGGTGTAATTGAGCTTGGAAAACGAATTTGGTATCGAAAAGAACATAACCATTCCAAAAAATTAATAAATGCGAAAGAAATATGGGAAAATACAAAATATTTATTTGCTAGTAGAAACCAGGAATGTTTCTATTGTCTGTACTTTGATAATAAACAAAAATTAATTGAGGAGAAATTACTATTTATGGGAACTATTAACAGAAGTATCGTGCACCCACGAGAAATTTTTAAGGAAGCATATCTTTTAAGTGCATCATCCATTGTCTGTATTCATAATCATCCTTCAGGAGATGTCCAGCCAAGCCATGAAGATATTGTATTTACTAAAAATATTATGGAAATAGGAAAAATACAAGGAATACCAGTAGTGGATCATCTCATTGTAACCGACTATGAATACTATAGTTTTTATGAAAAACATCACAGTTGTATCTAACATCATTTTGTACTATAATAAGGAATAGATTAAGAAAGGATGCGGTTATATGTATCATAAAAAGCAAAAAAAGAAAGATATAGGCATTATAATTTGTATTTTTATAATTGCTGTCATTTTATTAATCTTTTCTTTAAGTGCTACAAGAAAACTCACTTTTTTAGAAGACTTTTTAAAGACAACAAGTATTACATTTCAAAAGATTGTGATGTATCCCTTTACCTCCTTAAATGAGAAAAAAAATATGGATCAATCAGAAAGCTATTTAATTCAAAAAAATGTAAATGAATCTTTAGAAAAAGAAATTAAAGAATTAAAACAAACACTTAATTTAAATAAAACACTGACAGAATATAATCCAGTAAATGCAACTGTTTTATCTAGAAATCGTAGCTATTGGTTGCAAAATATTACAATTGATAAAGGGAGTCAGAATGGTTTAAAAGAGGATATGGTTGTAGTAACAAGTGATGGTCTTCTTGGGAAAATCTCAAAAGCTTATCGCACCTCTAGTGAAGTAAAACTAATCACTTCTAATGATGTTAATTATAAAATTTCCGTGTCGGTGACAACGAATAGTGGAGATATTTATGCTGTTTTGAATGGATATGACAAAAAGAAAAAGACAATTAAAGTAACTGGTGTTGATAAGACAAGCAAGGTAGAAGTTGGAAATATCATTAAGACAAGTGGACTAGGGGGAATGTTTCCCAGAGGTATTTATATTGGAACTGTCAAAGAAATAGAAAATGATAAATATGATTTAAGCAAAACACTTTATGTAGAGACCAAACAAAACTTTGACGAGATTCACTATGTAACAGTTCTTGGAGGTGCCAGAAATGATAAGTAGTCTCATTATCATAGTCATCTCTCTTATATTAGATGGCTTGCTGTCTAATTTTCTATCTTTTATGCCAGGAAACCTTTCACTTTTTACGCCACTTTTTACAGTAATGTCCATTTTTCTCATATACCCATTCTTTAAGAAAAAGGAGAAGAGCACCTACTTTATTACAATTGCTATAACAGGCCTTATTTATGATTTGCTCTATACAAACTTATTATTTTTTAATGCCGTCGTTTTTATTATTTTAGGTAGTATTATAATGATACTTTACCGCTATTTAGATATAAATTTTTTAATGGTCTTTGTAGAATCTATCGTGCTTGTTTTTCTTTATCAAAGTATCACTACTTTTCTATTTTATATTGCATCTGTAGTACCTGTTCAATTTTCTGATTTTCTATACTTAGTAGAACATACTTTACTTATTAATATCATATATGCAGAAGTCATCCACTTGATCATTCGCTTGTTACCAGAGAAATATTTAGGGTTATCAATTAACTAAACCTTTCATATTTCTCTTTTTCTTTGCATATCCTTAGTTGGAGGGATATTGCTATGAATCGTTATGAATATGAACAAACCAGAAAAAAAACAGGTGTAAGAAGAAAATTAAAAAAAAGCGTTCGAAATTTTATTAGCCGCGTTATGATCACTATCATTTTATTTTTAGTAGCTCTAATACTAGTACGAGATAATAAAGAATTTAAAAAGTTAGTAATAGATAATATTTATAATAAGAGTTTCAAATTTACAGAAGCAAAAAAAGTTTATGAAAAATACTTTGGCAAAGTTTTATCAGTTGATAAGATTGTCCCAGAAGAAGGGCAGGTATTCAATGAAAAAATTAATTATAAAAAGAGCAATGTTTATAAGGATGGTGTAGAATTAGAAGTACAAAAAGAGTACTTAGTTCCTGCCCTAGAAAGTGGAATTGTAGTTTTTATGGGGGAAAAAGAGGAATATGGAACGACTGTTATCATTCAACAAATTAATGGAGTAGATGTGTGGTATGCGAATATGGATGCGAAGGATATTAAGATGTATGATTATGTAAAAAAGGGAACATTAATTGGACAAACAAAGTCTAAAAAGTTATATTTGGTATTTCAAAAAGAAGGGAAGTATTTAAGCTATAAAGAATATATTTAATTATATATCTATTAGTCCTTTTGTTTTTTTATTTTGCATCGCCTCTATCTTAACAGGAGCCTTTATGCCATTTCTCTTGTTAATGATGATAATACTAGTTCATGAACTAGGCCATTTTTTATGTGCAATATATCTTCGCGTTCCCGTGGATAAAATCTGCCTATACCCATTTGGTGGAGTCTCCAAGTTTAAAAACAAAATCAATATTCCATTAAAAAAAGAATTTTTGATTTTAATAATGGGCCCTCTAACACAAATTATATTTATGCTATCGATTAAAAATTATTTACCATTACAATATCAAGAAATGTTTCTAATTTATAACCGCAATATTTTAGTTTTTAATCTGCTTCCTGTCTATCCGTTAGATGGAGGCAAACTTTTAAATATTATACTAGCATCTAAAATGTCCTTTCGGAAAAGTTTTACTTGTTCTCTTCTTTTTTCTGTTTTAGTTGTAGTATCCTTATTTCTTTTCTTGTTGCGAAATATGAAATTAAACTTATTCTTATTACTATGTCTTTTGCTTTTTAGGATTTATGAGGAATATAAAAAACGTAAAATTTATCAAGAAAAGTTTTTGCTAGAACGCTATTTAGAACCAAATAATTTTAAGAGGAGATGCAAGGTAGAAAAAGTAGCAGAGTTTAGACGAGATTATCAACATATAGTAAAAGGAACTTCTAGATATTATACAGAAAAGGAAGTTTTAGAAAAGAGATTTCAGAGTAAAAAAGTATGATATAATAAGAACAAGAGGTGATAGCAATGTACCCATTTAAAGTATTAAATAAGAAAAAATATAGCTTGTGTTTCATTAATGCTTTTTTAGAAAATATCTGTCTCTATCTTATGCCTGTAGTTTTATCGCTTTTGCTGACTGTTCCCTTTACCTTAGAAAAATTTAAACTATTAATTATATTAACGATTTTATTTAAAGTATTAGAAATATTCTTTAATATATTATGGAATATCTACACAGAACCCTTTCTAGAGAAAAGTAAAAAGGACTTGCATTTGTCCTATTTTAAAAGAATCTGCAATATGAATATGGCTCGTATTAATAATAGTCATACAGGATATTTAAAAAAGCAAATCGATACTGTCTGTGATGAAAGCGTATTGTTACTAGATGAAATAATGATGACAGTTAACGGTTTTTGTATTGCCATTACAATCTTTTTAATTCAAGTTTGGACGCAAAGTGTTCCACTATTTTTCTGTTGTATTGTCTTTATTATCATAATTGTAGTTTATAATATTGTACTTACTAAATATAAAAGTACAAGAAGTGTATCAAGACAAGAATTCCAAATATAATGCAACAGTAGTAGACTTTTTACAGAATATAAAAATTGTAAAGAATTTTGATGCCCTAGATTATGCAGATACCACAATTAACAAAAAATTTGCTAAAGTAAAAAAACATTAAAAGAAATTAACATTTTTAGATCACTAAGAGCAGATGGAATTAATGCATTAGTTTATTTAATGTATAGTGTTATTTTAATTACCCTCTTTTTTCAAATGAAAGAGGGAAGTGATATCTTCCATTACTTAGTATTTTATTCTTCGATGTTTAGTGGTCTCAATACAGAACTTAGAGGAGTAGGGTATTTATTTATTCATTTTAACAAATTTAAATCAGCAAATAATCAAGTAGAGAAAATAATTGTTGAAGAGGAACATCAGAATAAAATTAGAACGTTTGAAAATATTACAATAAAAGATATTGTGTTCAAGTATAATGATGAAAGTAGAGTAGCCATTCAAATACCTGAGTTTTCACTAAATAAAAAAGATAAAGTCAGTATCATTGGGGAGTCAGGTCAAGGAAAGTCTACCTTCTTATCGTTGTTTTGTAGATTTTATGAAATAGAAGATGATAAATTTCTAGTAGATTCCCGTCCCTCAGGAAAATTTCCAGATATTGCTTATATTTCTCAAGAGACAGACTTATTTGATTTAACCATTAAAGAAAACTTATGTTTAGGAAAGAAAATTTCAGAGAAGGATTTAAAAGGCTATCTAGAGGATGCTGGACTAATGGAGTGGATTGATAGTCTAGAAAAAGGACTTGATACTTTAGTCGGGGAAAAAGGTGTGAAACTATCAGCAGGGCAAAAGCAACGTTTAAATATTATTAGAGGAATTTTGCTTAATAAGGAAATCTATATTCTAGATGAACCAACCTCTAATCTAGACAGTATCTCAGAAGACAAAATCTATCATATGATTGATAAATATTTAAAGGATAAAACCTGTATTATTGTAACGCACAGGCCAAAGCTAGTGGATGTATGTAATAAGCATTATGTTTTTGAAAACAGAGTGATGTGCGAAAAGTAAAAGAAGAAATTTCACATAGAAACATCTTCTTTATTTTTTCGCAGTTTATATATATTAATTAAATCTGGGTCATTTTGATGTTCTGGAGTAAAGTCAAGATCGAAAAACTTCAATTCTTTTGATTCATAATCTTGTTTCAATTCTCCTTTATACGTATTAACCACAAATAGTGCAGTATTATTAAATACAACATCTCCAGTTGGGTAGGAATTCCTTCTACTAGGTCCTGAAACTACTGCAATTAATTCTAAATCTTCCTTTTTAATATCTAGATTTGTTTCTTCTTTTACCTCACGGATAGCAACCTCTTCAAATGATTCTCCCACCTCTTGGCATCCTCCTGGTAGTCCCCATTTATCATTATCTGCACGTCTTTGCATTAAAATTTGTCCTTGTTTGTTTTTGATAATAACAGCTGCACCATCCTGAAGAAGAACAAACCGATGTTTTAATTCTTCTCCCATACAAAGTCTTGTAAAAACAGGATAACCAATGATGCCACTTAATTCGATGACCTCATCAGTAGTTAGTTTTTTCATAATAGATATTAATTGTTCATGTGTTAGTGCTCTTTTCTCATTCATTGGTAATGCACGAATATAGTCTAATATTTCTTTACTACTCATATTATTATTCTCCTTCTCTAACAGTAATAGTATAGTATACCATTGGTATAAATACAAGAAAAAGGAATATGATGAATTAGGTGATAAAATGAAAATTATAGCACAGAAAACGAATAATTTAACAACGACAGATTTTTTAAAGAATAGTTTAGAAAAAGACTATATTGACGCTATGAGTTTGAGTGTTACTTATACAAAGGATAATAAAATTGTAGTATATAATTCTCCAACCTCTAATGGTGCCATCACCAACACTATTAATATGAGTACTTTAGGTGAATTACAAGGGTATGAGCTTGTCCTTTTAGAAACAATGTTAAAAGAGTTAAATAACGCACCCAAACAAAAGGCTATCTATATTAATTTGGCACCATATAATCCAGGTATTTTAAGTGATGAAAATATTGAATTTGTAAGTAAGAAGATGAATGAATATGTTGATGAGTTAAAAAGAGTAATAGAGCTATACCCCAAAACAAATGTGTATATTCACAGTATTAATAGAAGTTTAGTTACTATTTTAAAAGAGAAGTTAAAAACACATAAAATTGGTTTTGCCGTCACTGGTGCTGATATTACTTTTGTTGATGTTGACTATTATGTACTACTAGCGACACCCCAAAATGATTTAATTATTGATACGCTATTAAAGAATAATAAAGAAGTCATCATTTATGTCTATTCTGATTATTATGTTTCGTATTTGTATAATCACTATTTAGGTGAAAAATCAACTCCGTATTTGCAGGAAACATTTGAAAAGCTGGGATTTATGGGAAATTATCCAGAAATTATTTATAAAGTTTTTCAAAAATAAAATAGATTAATATGGCTATTGTGTCAATAGTTTGAGTTTTACAAAAAAGTATGTAGTTGACCAAAACAAGACTATGATTGTTTTAGACAACAAAAAAGCCTTGTAATACAAGGCTGAAATTCAATCTGGTGGAGAATAGGAGGATCGAACTCCTGACCTCCACGGTGCAAACGTGGCGCTCTCCCAGCTGAGCTAATTCCCCAGATATCTAATATTTCATCAACAAATCGATTATATCATAGTAAAATTTTAAAAGTCAATACTTTTTTTTGAAAAATCTCGTATACTAATTAATAGAAAGAGGTGAAATATGATCCGACTGATAAAAGTGTTTTTCAAAGGGAATGATAAAAAACTTATCTTTACACTGGCAAGTCTTTATACTTTAGTAATTATTTCTATGATAATTCAACTGACAATGGGAAATTATCAAAATGTTTTTTATTGCATCCTGGCACTCATTTTATTCCTAATTCCCTACATAATTGATAAAAAAACAGTAATCTCTCTCCCAAACACATTAGAAATTATGATATTATTTTTTATCTTTTCTACTACTATTCTAGGTGAAATTCGTAACTTTTATACAACATTCCCACATTGGGACACAATGCTCCACACCTTAAGTGGCTTTTTATGTGCCGCAATTGGTTTCTCGCTTGTCAATATTCTGAATCGTTCTAATAGAAGTTTTATGCACCTTTCGCCCATTTTTGTTGCATTCGTCGCTTTTTGTTTTTCAATGACCATAGGCATTTTATGGGAATTTGTAGAATTTGCAGGAGATAAGTATTTAGGCAAAGATATGCAAAAAGATGAAATCATTACTAAAATATCTTCTGTAAAACTAAATCAGAAAAATGAAAACATACCAGTGAAATTAGATGCTATTAATAAAACGATTATTTATAGTAATCACTACAAAAAAACAATTGTCATCGAAGATGGGTATTTAGATATTGGTCTTACTGATACTATGAAAGATTTATTTGTTAACTTTATTGGCGCTATTTTATTTTCTATATTAGGATTTTTCTATTTAAAAAAACAAGAAGGTTATAAAATAGCCGAGCTCTTTATTCCACGGCTAAAGGAAAGGTAGACAACTTCAGTAGACAACACTCCCTTTTTTTTGTATAATGATAATAGAAAGAAGGAGTATAATGAAAGTATTATTATATACAGAAGTAGAAAGTATAGTATCAAAAGCCGGAATTGGGAAGGCAATTAAACACCAACAAAGAGCATTAGAAAGTGCAGGAGTAGAGTATACTTTAAATCCTAAAGATGATTATGATATCGTTCACTTAAACCTATATGGACCAAAGTCTTATCATTTAGCAAAAAAAGCACATAAAAAAGGAAAGAAAGTAGTATACCACGCCCATTCTACAGAAGAAGATTTTAGAAACTCTTTTATCTTCTCTAATAAATTAGCCCCAACTTTTCGAAAATGGATTACCACCTGCTATAAACAAGGAGACTACATCATCACCCCAACACCCTATGCTAAAAAGTTACTAGAAAATTATGGACTAACCCCGCCAATCAAAGCAATTTCCAATGGAATTAATTTAGAGTTTTTTGATAGAACAAAAACCAAAGAAATGTTTAGAAAAACATATGGTTATAAAAAAGATGATATTGTAATCGTAGGAATCGGACTTTACATTGAACGAAAGGGCATCCTAGATTTTGTGGAATTAGCAAGAAGAATGCCAGAATATCAATTTATCTGGTTTGGAAACTTAAATAAAACAGTCATTCCCAAAAAAGTAAAAAAAGCCTTAAAAAGCAATTTGCCAAACTTAAAGTTTCCAGGGTATGTAGAACCGGCTATGATTAAAGCAGCCCTAAAGGAATCAAATCTTTATATCTTTCCAACATTGGAAGAAACAGAAGGAATCCCTGCAATGGAAGCTTGTGCTATGAAGTGTGATGCTATTGTCCGTGACATTCCAGTATTTAGTGATTGGTTAGAAGATGGAAAAAATATATATAAAGCAAAAGATGTGGATGACTTTGAAATAAAAATCAAAAAAGTGATCAAGAAAGAATTGCCATCCTTAGTAGAAGAGGGCTATAAAGTAGCCCAGTCTCGTGATATCAAAAAAATAGGTCGCCAGTTAAAAGAAGTATATGAAGCAGTAATAAAAATGTAAAAAACCTCCAAAGAGGTTTTTATTTGTACTTATAATGATGAGGTCTCTCAAGTGAAATATTTAAAATAATTCCCACAATAATCATATAGGACAGCAAACTGGAACCACCATAACTAATAAAAGGAAGTGTGATTCCTGTAATAGGGAAAATGCCAATTGTCATCCCAATATTCTGTATTTGCTGAAAAACCAGCATTCCGAGAATTCCAAATAAAACATAGCGGTCTGTATCTACAATTTTTCGCTTAGAAAGTGCAAGCACCTTTAGATCAAAATAGAAGATGAGACTAATGAGTGCTAAAGCACCAACAAGTCCAAAATTAGAAGCAAAAACAGCAAAGATGAAGTCTGTACCAGATTCTGGAAAATAAATAGGAGTATTGTTGAAACCATGTCCAAAAAGTCCAGCACTGCCAATCGCCGCCATTGCATTCTCAAGTTGTAAACCACTACCGGATTTCCAATCAAAAATTCGATCTAAGCGATAAAACAAATCATTACCAAAAATTCCAATAAATAAATCCTTCTTAAAAAAGTAAAGTCCAAGAGTAGAGCCGATCAACAGGGAAACTCCAAAAAAGGCAAAAACGAACCATCTAGCTCGAATACCTGCTAGAAACAACATACTAACATAGATAATTAAATAGATAATAACTACACCAGTATCTGGCTCTAAAAAGGTTAAAACACTAGGAATTAAAACGACAATAAAGGTTTTAACTAGAAAGATAAATTCTTCCTTTATAGAAGGATTATTATATTTCATTTTAAAATTATGAATCATAACCCCCAAAGTTAAAATCAAAATAATTTTCATAAACTCACTTGGTTGAAAACTACCAATTCCAGGAATGACAAACCAACATTTACTATTATTAATAGCAGGAGCAAACAATAAAAGAAAGAGCAAAAGTAGATTACAAGCACCATATAAATACCAAATATTTCTGTATAAATAATCATTCTTAATTTTTATCAGTAAAAAAACTAAGACGCCACCTGCTAAATACCATACTAACTGTTTCAATGCCAAATTTCCAAGAGAAGATGAAATATAAGTAGAAGCACTATGAATTGTTAACAAACTTAAAACAGCAAAGACAAATAGAGGAATTATAATTCCTAAGTCAATTCTTTTTTTATGTAACATAAAATTCCTCCTTCAGTAATATATTATATCAAAAAGTAGCAAATTTTATTTCATAAAACATAAAATATTATAAAAAGGAGTGAAAAAATGGCTAAATTACCAAAAATTTATCAAAATACAATTGAAAAAGAGATTCATAACAATAAAAAAGTATATTATGGGCGAAGTAGTGAACAATCAAAAGTAGAGCATAAAAACCAAGAAGAACCAAAAGATGTTTTAGATATCATTGATGAGATTTTTTCTTTGCCAACATATTCTTTCAATATTCCTCTTTCTATTTATACAAAAGATAAAGTTTATAATACCAGTTTGATTGCCAAATCAAAAAATACAGTTATCACATTTGATAATGATGTAATTATACTAGATGATATTGTTCGTATTGAAAAAAGATCATAAAAAAAATTGCATTTTGCAATTTCTTTTTTTTAGCAAAGATCGATGAAAGTATCAGCGTAACATTTGATAGCACTTACACAATCTAAATTAATTGTAAAAAAGTCATCTGTTGCATTATACGTTGTAACACCATTTTCTACTGTTGGGTATAACACACGACAAGTACAGCAGCAATCATCTAAACTTTCTACACGGAATACACTACTAGTACCAGTAGAACCATTTACAGTATATGGGAAAGACCACATACTACCTGTAAAACAATTAAATAAGCTGATTGGACGAGTATTATAACAAATAAAATTTTGTTCTGGTCCTAGGTATGGCTTATCACAACCAGTGGCAGAACACTTTTTATGATCATGTCTTTGAAGTTTTACAATTGTTTCTAAAATATTGTGTAAGCATTCACAAGATTCTATATTTTCTCTTTTTTCACACATAACTAAAATCTCCTTTCTAGATACAATCAAGTCTAATATCACTTAGACATTTCAGTGCACACATACAAGCCAAATTAACAGTTACAAAACTGCTTGTTTTCTGATATGGGGTAGTAGGATCCTCACTAGGTGCTAAAACTCTAAGCGTTGCACAACATCCACTTACATTCTCTACACGAAACACACTACTAGTACCAGTTGTTCCATTTAATTCATAACTAGATGTAAATAGTGCATTTGTCTTTGTGTATAATGTAATAGGACGAGTGTTATAGCATAAGATATTCCCACGTTCACCCAAGTAGGATTTTGTACAACCTTCTTCTACACAGATATCATCACTCGCATTTTTTTGTAAAATGTCAATTACTCTGAGTATTTTTGCAAGACAGCAAGAATTATCTTTTTCTTTCATTTTTATCTCTCCTCTATCTATTTCTAATATAAGATATTCTAGAGGAACACTTTTGTGCCTTATGAATACCTAGTTCATTATATGTATTTTTTTGTTAATAATTATTATAAATGTAGGATTTTTGTATAATTAATAAAAAAATCTGCCTATAGATCCTTACCATCTAAGTCTCCTTTTATAAATGATAGTATGAGAATGGAATGATGATTTTTCTTTCTTTTTTTTCCTCTTTTTGTTATAATAATAATGGTGATAAAAATGGAATATATAATTATATTTATAGTATTAGTAATTATTTTGCTAGCAATATTAAAAGCAACCAAAAAAGATGCAGGTCTCGATTTTAATAAACTAGTTGAATATTTAGGAGGAAAGGAAAATATTATAGAAACATCTATTAATCTATCGAGATTCCGAGCAACCCTAAAAGATATTAGTAAAGCAAATAAAGAGGGAATTCAAAAGCTAGGAGCAAAAGGAATTGTTGAAATAGACAATCAATTAAAAATTATATTAGGACCAGACTCTAGACAATTAAAAAAATACATTGATGACTTAAAGTGATAAAATTCGTCACTTTTTTTCATATTTCGACATCTTTCGACAAAACTATTTTCTATAATGAATACAGAAAGAAGGTAGAAATATGTCGATTATTCTAGAAACTATTATAGCAAACACTATATATTTATTATTTCCAATAGCACTTTATTTAGTTTATATTGCCTATATTCGCAATATGGATTTAGAAGAGAAAACGATATTTTTAGACTTAGCAGTTTTTTCTTCTGTTTATTTTATTATTCGATATGGAATTGATTTTGATCATATCATTCCGCTTGTACTTTTAAATATTCCGCTGTTACTTTGTTATTTAAAAAAGAATTATTCCTCATCCATTTTACTATCAGGTATCTGTATTTTTTACTGTTATCAGATTCTAAAGATTTCATTGTTTGTTTTATTCGTAGAGTATTTTATTTATTTTGTACTTTATAACTATGTTATTCACAAACGGCTAACCCCACCTCATATTATTAATTATTTTGTACTAGTTAAAGCATTTATGATCTCGCTAGAGGTAAATCTTTTTGTAAGGCCGAATATCGCTCCCTTCCACAATGCTTTCTATGTATTTTCCATTTTAATAATTTTCATCATAATTTCTTACTTTATTTTATACTTCTTGCAAAAAGGTGAGGAGATTATGGACTTAAATGCCACCATAAACGAGTTGGAAAAAGAAAAGAGAGTGCGAGCATCTTTATTTAAAATTACTCACGAAATAAAAAATCCAATTGCGGTTTGTAAAGGTTATTTAGATATGATGGACTATAATGACAGTAAAACTGTAGAACGCTATACAAAAATCGTGAAAGATGAAATTGGAAGAACCTTGGTATTAATGGATGATTTCCTATCATGTACAAAGGTTAAAATTGATAAAGAAGAAGTTGACTTATATTTATTATTAGACGAGATTAGTAGTGCCTTAACTCCACTTTTTAAGAAAAATAAAATTGAAACGGAGTTTAAAATACCAGATGATGAGCTATATGTACTGTTAGATTATAATAGAATGAAACAAGTATTAGTAAATATTTTAAAAAATGCCATTGAAGCAAAAAGTCCAAGACGAAAGTCAAAAGTCTGGATTGAGATCATAGAAGAAAACAATACAGTTGCTATTCAAATAAAAGATAATGGTATTGGAATGTCTGCCGCTACTTTAAAAAGGGTAGATGAAATGTTTTACACAACAAAGGAAAAAGGTACAGGTCTTGGTGTTAGTCTTTCTAAAGAAATTATAGAACTACATAATGGAAAACTAAAATATACATCAACAGAAGGCCGTGGTACCACTGTTACAATTACACTCCCTATATAAAAAAGAAAGCTCAACCGAACTTTCTTTTTTATGAATAATAAATTGGATATGGCTGTGGTCCATACATAGGATACATTGGTGCAGGTGGATATGGATAGAATACTTGAGGATTATTGTTGTTCTGATTATTAGCAATACCATAACCTAAAGCACCACCTGCCACACCGCCTACTAAAAACGGAAATAAGAAACGATCATCATTTTGATTCATAGAGTTGCCATAACTAACAGGATTTCCATAGGTTGTATAATTAGGACTAGTTCCCATTCCAAAATCATTGCGATACATAAAAAACACTCCTTTACTAGTAGTTTATGTGGAGTAGGAAAGAAGTGACAATAAAAATTTTCCTTTTGTCTGAAAGCATTTTATGTTATAATATGCCACTAAGGAGTGAGGGGTATAAGTTTGCCACCAAATCTTGATATCTCAGAGGAAGAACTAGAATACTATAGAAAAAATTATGACGATTTAGGAAAAGAAAGTAATATTCTATAAAGCAAGTAGTATTCTAAAAATACTGCAGATGTTGGTACCACGGGCCATTATAATGGGGAACACTTAACGAACTGTGTAAAAGTAAAAGAATAAAGGAGAGGTAAGGATGACTCGTATTTTAGAAGAATTAGTAAATAAGAAAATAGAGGAAGAAAATGCAGATGTTCAAGAGTATTATTTTTATATGCTCGATAAAATAATGGACGCCTGTGTTTTACTACGTTATAAAAATAATAGTGAAAATAAACGTTTTGCATCTATTGCCTACCTTTGTGATACGACTCTTGCCACTTTTGAAGCGATGAATAGATTTAATGAGAAAGAGAAAATTGAAAAACTGGCCATTCAAATATATAAGGCGACAAATAAAAAAGAGGAATTGCCTTATTATAAACAAACTCTAGCTCAGTTCTATATGTTTTATAGGAAATATAAAACATTATCGAAAGAATTAACGACCCCATTTTTTAATGAAATTCTAAATAAACAACAGGATGAATTTTGTAGATGGGAAAAAGCAGGCATAAAAGCGGATTTGAAACAAACACTTCGACTAACACCCAAACAAGAGGCAAAGCGAAAAAGAACTATGGCCTTAAAACAGATGAATGCTTTATTTCAAGAGAAAAAGCAGGAGGACTTCGGATTAACTACTAAAGATATTATAAAAATAATAGAAGAAGTATCAAAACAAGTAATAAGTAAAAAGCATTTAAAAAAGAACATATCTGATTTACCAGAAGAGATACTTTTTGATGTAGGAAAGTTATTCTTTACAGGAAAACTTACAAAGGAACATATAGAAGAAAGTTGTAATCTTTTTCTATCAGAAAACGAAGTAAAAGAAATTAGAAATGAGTACAATAAAAAAATGCTGCCAATAATTGCTGAACGTCTTACGTTAAAGGAAGAGCTTCTTAGAGAAAAAATAGAGTATAACTATAACCATTTATTAATTGGTGATAATTTATGGTATCAAAAAAATTTACAAGAGCTTTTAACATTATGTAAAAAGGAAAATACAGGCCTAGAAATTTTTGAAGAAGAAAGCAGTCAAGTATGGTTAGAACTACTACCCATTGTTAATTTAGTAGAGGAATTTAAAACAAGAGAGATGATGAATATACTTAAATATTCAAACCAGATTATAAAACGCCTAAAAGAAGAGAACCCTAATTTTGATGGGAGCCTTAAAAGTATTTTAAGTAGATTTCATCAGGTATTAAAGTTATCTACAATTTATAGTCATACCACAGAAGAAATAAGAAGCATTTTAGGAGAAGAGACTATAGAAAAAATATTATGTTATAATAAAGCAAAGAAAAGTAATGATCCAAAAGAATACGTAGATATCTATCTAGAAATGCTAAAGACGACAAAAAAGGAAATTCCACCTCTTTTGGGAACTTACCAAGAGTATACATATGAAAGTGGAAATATGTATGACATAATGCGTCTTTTAATGGGATGTAATTGTAGTTATAGTTGCCTTGGACCAGGTGGAGAAGGAAAAGAGGCATTTACAGAAACACTAACAAAGAAAAATGCAGATGTTTTAATGATAAAAGGAATAAAAGGAGAATTTATTGCTCGTATGCTTTTTTTCAGGAAAGGCAATTATATAGTATGCTCATCCATTATTGGAGAAAGTGGCCTATATCAGGATCTTTATAAAAAAGAATTTTTATCACAAATTTCTAATGAACTGTTATTAAAAGCACAAAAGGCAGGTGACAAAATTGACTATGTCTTTTTAACAAAAGATGCCAGAATTGATTTAGAAGATTATACCTTGGTAATGAACCCTAAAATTATAGACTCTCTCCCACACGTTGATTGGTTAGCTAGTAATTATCTAATTGGTGGAAATGAAAACAGAATGGTTTTAGAAGAAAATACTCCAACGATGCTTTATAGACAAACAAGAGATAAAATCTCAACAAAAGAAGACTTATCGATGGAAGATATTAATAAGATAAGAGCCTTAAAAGTAATAATGGATAAAAAAGAGCATAAAAGATTGGAAAGAGAAAACAACTTTGATAACGCTTACCTCTTTGAATATGAAGAGGTCTATAAAGGACAAGATTGGTATATCGCAATTAAAAAAGATGGTAGTGTGGAAGAGATGGTTTTACCAACAGACGATGAAAGACAAATAGAAGAGCTAGTAGCTGTAAGAAATATCTTAAACGGAAATAATGAATTTTCTTTTGTAAAGAGGAAAAAATAGGATTTCCTTTTTCAACATATTAAGATAGAATAAAAATAGAGGTGATAAAGTGGAACGACTTCAAAAAGTAATTGCAAATAGTGGCATAACATCGCGTAGAAAAGCCGAAGTAATGATCCAAGAAGGAAGAGTAAAGGTAAATGGAATTAAGGTCAAAGAACTGGGAGTAAAAGTATCGACAAAAGATAAAGTTGAAGTAGACGATATTCTAATTAGTAAAAAAGATCACGTATATTTTTTATTAAATAAACCAAGAGGTGTCATTTCTTCTGTAGAAGATGATAAAAAAAGAAAAACAGTAGTAGACTTAATTGAGACAGAAACTAGAATTTACCCAGTAGGACGGCTAGACTATGATACAACGGGTGCTATTTTATTAACCAATGATGGGACATTCGCTAATATCATAATGCATCCTCAATATGAAATTGATAAAGTTTATATTGCTAAAATCAGAGGCTTAATAAAGGGAGACAGTATTAAAAAACTAAAAGAGGGAATGATTGTAGAGGGTAGAAAAATGCAAGCATCTAAAGTGAAACTACGAAAAAGCGATGCTACTACCAATACATCAATAGTAGAATTAACGATTCATGAAGGTCACAACCATCAAGTGAAAAATATGTTTGCCGCAGTTGGGTATGAAGTATTGAAATTAAAAAGAAAACGCATTGGAATCTTTACGATAGACAACTTGAAAAGCGGGGAGTATAGAAGATTAACACCAAAAGAAGTTCAAATTATATATAGCCTAGAAAAAAGATGATGTCTATATTGACACCATCTTTTTATTCTTCAACAATTGCACTTGTTGGGCAAGACTCAATTGCTTCCTTTGCATCATCTACTAAAGAAGAATGCACTTCTTCTGTAATAACAGTAGATAGTCCCGCATCATCCATTTCGAAAACATCAGGACAGATGGCAGCACAAGCCCCACAACCAATACAAGCATCTTTATTAACATTTACTTTCATAATTTTTCTCCTTTACAATTCTATTATACTAATATTCTATGTTTACGTAAAGAAAAACTTATACTTCTTTTGTTTTAAGAAAGCTTATGATAGAATGGAAATAGTAAGAAGGTGAAGATATGCGCAGTAGAATGGAACGCTACCATCAAGAAGAAACAACACAAGATATAAGAACATCGAGATCAGATAAAAATCAACAGTTATATCAAGATCTTGGAAGAAATACAAAGTATACAAATTTTACTGATGTTAGTAACGCTAATGCCATCGACTTAGATGCTGCAACAAAAAGCTATCGAACTAGAGAAGGGTATCATCAAATTAAAGATTACAGTGAACTTCTCGAAAAACCAAAGGTTAAAAGAGAGTTAGATGAATTTAACTATTTATATCAAGACCACGAGAATAGAGTGTATGATATTAATAGTGTATTAAAAGAAGCAAGAGAACATCGTGAAGAAAAAGATGAATTGGAAAAGAAAAGAAAATTAAAAAATACAAATTATAATATATTAGCCAGTCTAGATCCTGAAGAATTAGAAAAGTATCGTATGGAAAAACAAAAGAGCACAAAACCAGATCCTGAAGAATTAAGAGATCTAATTGATACGATTACTTCTAAAACCTTATGTGGGGAGATTGACAAGGCAACGAGCGTTGATCTATTAAGTGATTTAATGGCAACAAGTGCCACTGATCGCGTAAAGTTAGAAGATATAAATTTAAGTAAAGAAATTGTAGATAAAGATCCTCTTGAAAAAGCAAAAGAAGAAAAAAACAGTGAATTAGATGATATGGATAAATCGTTCTATACAAGATCAATGGACTTATCGGACAAAGATTTCGGTCTTGACGATGAAGAAGATGAATATAGAAGAAAAATTTCAACACCAATAAAAGTAGTATTAATATTATTATTACTGGCCATATTAGCAGTCGTTGTATATTTTATCATTCAAGTAATTTAGAAATAAGAACTAGCATTGTTGGTTCTTTTTTGTATGAATAAATACTTTCTGAGGCATAATAAAAATAAAGGAGATGAATTTATGCAAGAAAGTTATAACGAAGTACCAAATATCATTACAGGAAAAGACTTAGACTATTTATCAGATATGTTCAACTGGAACCTTTCTGCCTATAAAAAATTAAGTAATTGTCTAGAGCAAGTGAAAGAAAATGACATCAAAGATATAATAAGACGTGCCAGTGAAATGTTTCATAACAATACACAGACCATACTAAATATATTAAATCAAGGAGGCACTAATGAATAATAACGAAATATCAAATCCAAAAGTAGAAGTACCAAAGGGAATGCAGTTAAATGATAAAGATCATCTTGGAGATTTATTATCTTGTTTAAAATGTATGGAAAAAGATTATGTAGTAGCAATGACAGAAGCAAGCAATGAACATTTATATGAAAGCTATAAAAGTATGTTTTTAAACATTGCTCAAATGCAAAGAGAAGTATTCGAACTATCATTCCAAAAAGGCTGGTACAAGTTAGAAAAAGCAGAGAGTACAAAAATTGATACCAAAGCACAGACACTAGGAGTAGAGCTTTCTGATTTAAATGGCTAGAAAAGAAAATAGAAAAATATGTAAAATTATTTTTCTATTTTTTATATTTTGATATCGTTTTTGTAAAAAGAGGACATTGCCTACTACGATCAATTATAAAATCATCATAATTATCAATCAATTCATCCATATAAGGAATCTCAGGAAGCATCTTACTTTTGTCTAACAATAAATCCACATATTTTTTTGCATTTTGAAGTGTTAAAGATGACTCTTCTAGTGCCTGATACTGTTTTTGAGATATATTATGAATTCCTTTTTGATATAGCAACTCATAAAAATTTAAAAGAAAAGTAATCTTATCAGAGTTGCTACAGCCAGGGCCTATATGTTCTCTTCGATAAAAAAACATAAAACGGAAAAAATATCTAGACATATGATAAGAAGAAAAAGAGCCAAAAGTACAGTTATCAAAAAAATCGGTATATTTTACTTCTCCTTTATTATTAATCAAAATATTATCAAAGGATACATCGTTACAACAAAAGCCATTTTTAT
The DNA here is from genome assembly GCA_910583685.1 of uncultured Bacilli bacterium. Lineage (GTDB taxonomy): Bacteria > Bacillota_I > Bacilli_A > RF39 > UBA660 > MGBC119817. Next base: position 63,612 of record CAJTXY010000001.1, on the reverse strand, counting down.
GAATATCTCGCAGGATAAAACTAGCATCTCTTACTGGAGCAAACAGACTTTGGCAATGTATATAGGAGCAATCATTATAAAAGTCAAAAAGTGTCTTGGAATCTAAATAATTATCAATAGAATAGGCTTCTAACTTACCATCCGTTGTGTATAGAGTTTTAGGAAGTAAAACTTGTTTAAGAGAAACACCATCCATTTTTAATGCCTTTTTTAAAAGTTCTTTTTTTTCAGCATCAGAAAACCTATCTAATACTTTAATAAGCATATCTCCATCTTGAAATAAAGTACTGCTGCCACCCTGATATTTAAATTTTTCTAAAGAGCTAATATCTAAATCTTTGAATTTTGCTTTTTCCATCCAATATCTCCTCCTCTAAATTGCTACTTATTCTAACATAATAATAAATAAAAGAAAATAAAATAAAATTTCCCATAATTTCCCATAATTATTTGATAATTCTCTGATAATTGATTGTTACAATGAATACATCAAAAGGAGGAGATGCCTATAAGATAATAATATTTTCTAAAATAACAAAATGACCAAAATAACCTTTATATAAATTATAGGAAAGGAGGGACTGCCTATAAGGGGTTAGAAAAATATGAAAATAGTGATATACTATTAGTGGGTGAAGTAGGATGTATACAATTTGTTTAGTAGAAGATGAGAAGGACTTATCCAATTTAATTAAGGTTTATTTAGAGAAAGAAGGCTATAATGTCATAACTTTCGAAAAAGGAGGGGATGCGATTACCTATATTGGAAGCCCTTGCCATTTATGGATCTTAGATATTATGTTAGGAGATGATATCAGTGGATATGATGTAATCAAGGCAATCCGAGAAAAGGACTCACATATACCTGTAATTTTCACATCAGCAAGAGACCAAGACTTGGATAAAATCTTAGGTTTAGAACTAGGAAGCGATGATTACATTACAAAACCTTATTCTAGTAAAGAACTCGTTTTAAGAGTGAATAATATTATTAAACGAGTTTATAAAAATTCAAATACACTTATTACTTATAAAGATTATGCAATCGATGTAGAAGAACGAATAGTAAAGGACAAAACAAAAGATATTATTCTTACCACTTTAGAATTCGATTTGCTATTACTTTTTATCAAAAATGAACGAAAGAGCTTTTCAAGGGAAGAAATTCTAAACTCTGTATGGGGAGATGACTATTTTGGCTCAGATAGAGTCGTAGATGATTTGGTTAGAAGACTTCGCAAGAAAATGCCGAAACTTAATATTTCTGCAATCTATGGTTATGGGTATCGCCTATGAAGACAATGACATCTAAACTATCGAGGCAACTTTTATGCTTGATTGTTGCCACCTTTGCCATTATCTTCATTGCTCTTGGTGTGATAATTCCTAAGGTACTTATGCCAGTTGCAGAAGAAAATATTTATAATTATCTAAGAGAACCATTAGAGTTAATCGAGTCAAATACAAAGACAGATCTGTTAAATACAGAAGTAGGATATTTATATATCGTCAATGATTCTATTGTTGCCAGTGAAAATATTTATGATATTGTACATATTAGAGATCCTAAAGTTCTTGTCAAAAAATTAACAGATGACTATGGTAAATTTGTATATCAACATAACACTTACTATTATTATACAATTAGAAAAAATGCGGTTATAAAAGTGGCAATTAGTAATGACACTTATATTAACCATACAAAAGCAAAGATATTAGGAGCAATTCTACCAATTGTTCTAATAACCTTTCTTTCAATATCCTTAATACTAATTATATGGAGTGGCTTTATTGTAAGAAAAATAGAAAAACTCAAAAATAAAATTGACAATATTGATAATGATGACTATAACCATAAAGTAGATTTTGAAGTGGATGATGAAATGCGGTCTTTAGCACTTGCTATTGAAGATATGCGGATATCTCTTAAGAACCAGGAAGAGTACCGCAATCAAATGTATCAAAATATATCCCATGATTTTAAGACACCTCTCACCGTTATAAAATCTTATGTGGAAGCTGTCCAAGACGGAGTAGAAGAAAAAGATACCGCTCTAAAGGTCATTGGAGAGCAAACAAATAAATTAGAACAGAAAGTACACTCACTTCTTTACTTAAATAAACTAGATTATCTCAAGAATTCTAAAGATTTAAATATTGTTTTAGTAGATATGAAAAAAATTTTAGAAGACGAGGTTTCTAAGTTCAAGTTTCAAAGAAAAGATATTAAATTTATTCTTGATATGGATAAAAGATCAAAGTATTATGGAACCGATGAACACTGGGAAACAATACTGGACAATTTGCTTGGGAATTTTATGAGATATGCAAATACGACTATTAAAATAACTGCTAAATATAATAAAATTATATTATATAATGATGGTGCTAATATCGATGATGATTTACTTAATGGAATTTTTACTCCGTTCCGTAAAGGGATCAAAGGCGAATTTGGCCTAGGATTGTCCATTGTCAAAAAGACTTTAAATATGATGGGTTATGATATTATCATTAAAAATGAGAAAAAAGGTGTATCATTTGTTATCACAAAAGGAATTCATAAATAAAATTCCTTTTTTTGGTTATGCTAAAAAAGGTGATAGTATGAAAATACTGATAACAGGAGCAACAAGTGGAATTGCCTACAATGTGGCAAGAGAATTAATTAGAAGAGGACATAGTCTCTATTTAGGCACACATACAAAGGGTCAATGTGAAAGCTTAAAACAAAAATTGGAAAAAGAAGGACTGAAAGCAATATGCCTAAAACTTGATGTAACAGAGGAAAAAGATATTTTGAAAGTAGCAAAAATAGATTTTGATTGTTTCTTAAGTCACGCAGGAGTAGGAGAAAGCGGAAGTCTTTTAGAAATAGATATGGTTTCGCTAAAAAGGGTTTATGATGTTAATATCTTTGGGAATTTCCGCCTGCTTCAAGAAATTTATCATCATATGCAAGAAAAAAATAAAAAAGGCAAGATATTTGTAACGTCTAGTCTAGCAAGCATTTTACCATTTCCATATTTGGGATGCTATACATCCTCAAAAGCAGCGATCTCTATGCTTGTATTTACCATTCAAAGGGAATTAAAGGTATTAAACCCTAATATCACCATTTCTCTAATTGAACCAGGGGCCTATCAAACCGGATTTAACCAAGTGATGATTGACAAAAAAGGAAAAAGATTATGGGGTATGAAAGATGAAGATAATATAACACGTCTACAAAGAAATCTGTTCTCATTAATAGAGAAAAAATCTTTATCGTCTATAGTTAAAAAGGTAGTAAGGGAGATAGAAAGGGAAAATCCAAAGTTTAAAATACGCACACCACTTTTACAAGTCATTATGGCAAAATTTTTCCTGATATTTATTAGATGAGAAGAAATTTTACAAAAAACATTGTCAAAAAGAACTTCTTTTGTTATAATTAGTTTGCTAAGACGAAATGGCGATGTAGCTCAGCTGGCTAGAGCGTTCGGTTCATACCCGAAAGGTCGGGGGTTCGATTCCCTCCGTCGCTACCATATTGATATCAAACGACTCATTGATAAGTCGTTTTTATATTATAATGAATAAGACAGGAATTTACATAAAACTTAATAATAAACAGTAAATCAAATTGCAGTATCTTTATTTTATATTTAATCATATTATATAAGGAGAAAAGAAGAAAATACATAGAAATATTGACAAAATTACAAATTTATAGTATAATATGCAAGAATTTAAAGGGGGATTTATATGAAGCCAAAAGTTGATTTTACTAATCCATTTGTTAAATATATTGCACAAGCATTAGAAATTACAGAAGATCCATCACAAATCTCTTCTGAGCAATTAGCACAAATAGAAGGTACTCTTTCTTCATATGTCATTAGTTATAATTTTAGTAAAATGCATATGGCAATTTTAAGAAATGCTCTAGAACGAAGAAGACAGTGCAATGGTATTTGGCCAATAATTGGAGATGAAAAATTAAAAGAATATATAGAGGAAGTAGTGGAAGAAAGAGAAGCCAATGATGGACAGATCTCGTTAAAAAATATGTTAAAAATGGATTTTCGTTTATCAGAAAGAAATATGAGTGTATTTAAAACTTCTCTAATGAAAATTAATGAGGAGTTTGAAGAAAATCAGGAGGCAATTCAATTTGTTACCAACCTTCCACTATATGAACTAGAACAAAGTCTCATAAAACAAAAGAATATAGAGAATTACTTAAATTATGAAAATAATTTACGAGGAGCAATTCAGTACTATAATTTAAGACAACTAGGAATTACAGATTATTTAAAAAGCAAAGAATGTAATGATGAAGTAATAAAAATAGCAGTAAAAAGAAAAAAGGCCTAAAATAATAAAAATTAGGCTTTTTTCTTGCTATTTTAAAGAATTTATTATAAAATACTAATGTATGAATTGCCCCGTAGCCAAGTGGTAAGGCAGAGCGCTCTGACCGCTTTATGCGCTAGTTCGAATCTAGCCGGGGCAGCCATATATTTTTTATTATAAGGAGTGAAATTATGAATCACGAATTAGCGGAATTATTATTTCCAGATATAAAAAAAACAAGAGAAGATATAGAAAAAATGTTTCCAGAAAGAAATCTAAAAGAAGGGGCAATGGTAACCAGATTCGGGCCATCTCCAACTGGATTTATGCACATCGGAAATTTGTGTGGAGCCTTTCTTGACTCTGTAATGGCACATCAAACTGGTGGAATAATGTATTTGCGATTAGAAGATACTGATAGCAAGCGTCAAGTAGAAGGAGCAAATGAATTAATACTAAATTCATTAAAACACTTTTCTATCCCCTATAATGAAGGATATGGAAAAGAAGGAAACTATGGGCCATATGTTCAAAGTGAACGTAAAGAAATTTATCAAGTATTTGCCAAGGCCTTAGTAGAAGAGGGAAAAGCTTATCCTTGTTTTATGACAGAATCTGAACTGCAAGAAATAAGGGAAGGACAAGAGCTTCGAAAAGAAATTACAGGTATTTATGGCCATTATGCAGTAGATAGAGATTTATCAATAGAAGAGGTAAAAAAGCATTTAGAAAAAAAAGACCATTTTGTTATCCGGATTAAGTCTCCAGGAGATGCAAACAAGCAAATTGTCCTTCACGATTTAATCAAAGGAGATATTCTTCTCCCTGAAAATATAATAGATGAGGTAATTCTAAAAAAAGATGGAATCCCAACCTATCATTTTGCACACGTAGTAGACGATCATCTAATGAAAACAACACACGTAATTCGTGGTGATGAATGGGTGCCTAGTTACCCAAAACACTTACAATTATTTCAACTACTAGGTTGGAAGTCGCCAAAATATGCACACCATGCACCACTTACAAAAAAAGAAGATGGAAAGGTACGAAAACTAAGTAAAAGAAAAGATCCAGAGTTTTCCGTAAGCTACTACCAAGAAGCAGGAATTCCAGCAGAAGCAGTGAGATTATATTTAGCAACCTTAACAAATACAAACTTTGAAGAGTGGTATTTACAAAACAAGGATAAAACTTTAGAAGATTTTACATTTAGTTATAAAAAAATGCCAGTAGGTGGAACCCTCTTCGATATGGAAAAATTAAACAATATTTGTCGCACCTATTTTTCAAGATTATCTGCAAAACAAATATATGATGACTCACTTGAGTATAATCTAAAATACGATAAAGATTTTGCTCATATAATGAAGGAAAATGAAGAAAGATTAATCGCATTTTTAAACATTGAAAGAGATGCAAAAAGACCACGAAAAGATATTGCTACTCTAAAAGATTTAAAAGAAGAAAGCACCTATATGATAGATGAATACTTTTTTAAAGATAGTAACGAAACATATAAAAGTTCTGAAGGGCAAAACTATGATATCGATCTATTGAAAGCATATAGTGAAGAATTTAATGAAAATGATTCCTATGAAGAGTGGTACCAAAGGGTGAAAGATTTTGCTAGTAGAAATCACTATGCAAGTGAAGTAAAAGCATACAAAGAAAATCCAGAAAACTATAAAGGTCATGTAGGAAATATTTGTGAGATGATTCGTTTTTGCCTAACAGGAAGAACGAAGACACCAGACCTTTATCAACTTCTTTCTATCTTAGGAAAAGAAAATTTAAAAAAAAGAGTAGAATTTTTTGAAAATCACTTGAAATAAAAGAAAAAAAGAGGTATAATGAAATTGCTTTACATGGGAGACCAAGTAGAGCATCTCACCTGAGTTTTTAAACGCAAATTCTTGCTTTTTTTTTTTTTTTTTTTTTTGGTAGAATAAGGAATAGAAAGATAGCAATCTTTACAAAGAAGGTAATAAGTGATAAACTTAAAACGATAATAGAGGTGCTGTATGTTAGGGAAAATCAAATATCAGTTAAAAAAGAAATTTGGTATAGAAGATGGTTACCTTATACTAATTGGAATGGTTAGTCTATTTTTATTAATAGGCGGCTTTTCCTTTGCCCTTTTTACAACATCTACAGAAAGTAGAGGAAGTCTAAATATCGTAACAGCAAATCTTTATTCTTTAATAGAAAGTGAGGATTTAGATACTAACAATAGCATTATAATTAATAGTAAAGAAGTAAAAATAATCACCATACAATTAAAAAATATCAATGCAGTAGATGCCAAATTTAATTTATGGTATGACCCTATAGAAGGAGTAGAAGCAAAATATGATAATAGCCGTGATGTACCTCCCACAAAACAAGGGTATGTGATTAAACAAAATGATGTAAAAACATATACCATTAGAATAGAAAATAACACTGTGGCTTCTCAAAAAATAACTTTCGGAAGTGATGTTGGAATTTATAATAAAAGTTTATCATTTGATGAAAGGAAAAAAGTAATTGAACGCTATAGTCTTCCTTTATATCAAAAAATATTTGAGGAGAGTAATAGCCTGGGAGATAAAGGAGCTTTCGATACCAGTGATGAAGAACAAATTTTTATAACAGGAGAGGACCCGAAAAATTATATATGGTATTCTGGAAAACTTTGGAGAGCAGTATCAAAAGATCCTGCCAATAACTCGGTAAAAGTAATAACTCAATGGCCAGTTACTTCAATCTCCTATAGTGAGGGAGAGGCAAAAGGAGACTTTAGAGGTAGTTATGTAGAAGAGTGGTTAAACGATCCAACGATTGACGGCTTCTTGGGAACTTTGAGAGAACCTGATAAGTTTATAGAGACAAAGAGTATGTGGAATGCAACACCAACGGAACAGGCTGATAAACCACCTAAAACAGTAATGTTACAAAATGCAGTAGGTCTTTTAAATATATATGAGTTCACAATGAGTCACAAAAACTTATCATCATCTACTAAAAGTTATCTAAATAATGGAGTTGAGTGGAATCTAATTACACCAAATTCTACCAATAGTTTTTTTGGCTATGTTAGTTATGAAGGGAATTATAATTTCTCTCATCCAACTACTGGCTATGGAATTCGTCCCAGTATTAATATAAAGTCTAGTGTCGAAGTAGTAAGTGGAGATGGAAGCAAAGAAAATCCGTACCGTTTAAAAGGAGACAATGATAAAAATTTAGAAAATACTCTCTTAAACACAAGATACAGTGGTGAATATGTAAGGTTCGGAACTGGAGAAAATAACTTATATCAAATTGTATATATCGAAAATGGAACAGCTAAACTTACAAGTAAAGAACCATTAAGAGAAAATGGACAATATAAAACTATGGCATTTGGTACTACAAATGAGTATTCGAAAAATTCTACCCTTGGTAGTTTTCTAAATAACGATTTTCTAAATCCAGCAAATGGTTATTTAACAGAAGAGCAAGTAGAAATGATTCTTCCAAATTCCACTTGGTACCTTGGCACTGTGGGACCAGAGGCAAGTTATCTTTTAGCAAAATATCAAGAAAGACAAAAAATAAACTATGCTCCACAAACTACTGCCAGTATTGGATTGTTGAGGTTTGGGGAACCGCTTGCTACTCAACAGGAGGAGTATTATCGAGGAGACTTTACAAATTTAAATTCCAACTACTGGCTAATAACTAAGTTCCCTTATAATGGTGCTGATGCTGTAAGAATGGTGGAACAAAGAGCTTTAATCCATTTACCGATATCACCAAATTATGTAGAAACAATGGGAATAAAACCAGCCTTTTACTTAAAATCAGATGTCAAAATTACAGGTGGCAATGGAACAAAAGAAAATCCGTTTACAATTTATAGATAAAGCATCAAATAGAAAATAAGTATTTGGTGTTTTTATTACTTGATTTTAAAATTGACATAAGTATGGTAAAATAAATAGAAATAGGAGGAAATAAATATATGGAAAAAGCAAAAGTATATTTTACCAAAGAAATTAGTGGTGAGGGATTAATAAAATTGTATCGAAAATTAAATACCAATCTATCTGGACGCATTGCTGTGAAGTTGCATTCTGGTGAGGAAGGAAATCAAAACTATATGAAACCAGAATTTGTAAAGCCAATGATGGACGCAATAGGAGGTGTTGTAGTAGAATGTAATACTGCTTATGAAGGTGCAAGAAATACAACAGAAAAGCACAAAGAACTGCTAGAAAAACACGGATGGAGCAAATATTTTGAAGTTGATATCTTAGACAGTGAGGAAGATATGACTTTAGAAAATAAAAGCGGAGAAGTAATCCAGAAAAACTTTGTTGGTGCTAAAATGAAAGACTATGATGCTATGATAGTATTATCACATTTTAAAGGACATCCTATGGGTGGCTTCGGAGGAGCAATTAAAAATATTTCGATAGGCCTAGCCTCATCTGCAGGAAAAAGATATATTCATACAGGTGGGAAGGAAAATGCAAGCTATGAAGATATGTTTCAAGTAGATCATAACTTATTTTTAAAATCAATGGCAGATGCAGCCAAAACAATTACAGATTTTTATCAAGGTAAAATAGTCTACCTTAATGCTATGGTAAATATGTCAGTGGATTGTGATTGTTGTGCTGTAGCAGAAGACCCTTGTATGAAGGATATTGGACTTCTAGCATCCACAGATCCTGTTGCACTAGACCAGGCTTGTATCGATTTAGTCTACAACGCAGAAGATAAAGGAAAAGATCACTTAATAGAAAGAATTGAATCGCGAAATGGTCTACTTACAATTGAAAGTGCCGAAAAGCAAAATGTGGGAACTAGAAACTATGAATTAATAGTAATAGATGAAGAAGAAAAATAAGCCTACAAAATAAATTTTAAGTCTAAAAATAGAAAGTTTGCCAATACTAATAATGGTGAATAATATGAGTATATGGAATAAAACAGTAAAAACAAGAAAAGCAGTAGAATTAAAAGAGGACATAACAGTAGATGTTTTAATTGTTGGAGCAGGAATTACAGGTTTAACAACAGCTTATTACCTAAAAGATCATCCCAGTATAGCAGTAGTAGATGCCTCTAATTTTGGCTATGGAGTTACTTTAAACACAACTGCAAAAGTAACCTATTTTCAACAAAGAATCTATACCCAAATAGAAAATGCACTAAATAAAGAAAGTGCTCAAATGTATTTAAAGTCCCAAAAAGAAGCAATTTCCTATTTAAAAGAAATCATCAAATGCGAAAATATTATTTGTGATTTCAAAAAGACCCCATCTTTTGTATTTGCAAATACAGAAAAAGAAATAGAGCCATTAAATAGAGAAATATCATTTTTGAAAGAACAAGGAGTCGATGTAGTTCCTAAAAAGTTGCCAGAAAAGATAACAACATATAACTCCTACTGCATCGAAGATACCTATACTTTTCATCCTTTAAAATATTTAAGTGCACTGTATGATATTTTAAAAAGTAGTAAAGTGCCAATTTATGAAAACAGTCCAATTATAGAGATAAAACAGCAGGATGACTACTATAACTGCTATAGTAAAAATGCAAAGATAAAGGCGAAAAGAGTAATTTTTGCTTGTCACTACCCACCACTCTTTTCTTCTTTCTTTTTGCCAGTTCATTCATGGATAGAAAAGTCCTATATCATAGTAAGTGAAGTAGAAAAAGATGGTGGATATAGTTGCATCAGTTCAAGTAATCCTACTTATTCTACCAGATTTTATGAAGATAAAGGAAAAATCTATCAGATCTGTCTTGCCGAAAGTCATAATATAGCATTCAATCAAAATGATGAAAGGCATTTTCAACGTGTAAAAGATATTTTTGGACTCGAAGAGAAGAATATAATAGAAAAATATAGTAATATCGATATTATGACTCCAGACCATCTGCCCTATATTGGAAAAGTAAAGCACAATATGTATATAGGAGTAGGGTATAACACTTGGGGAATGACTAATGGGGTTTTAGCAGGAAAAATACTATCAGATCTAATAAAGTATCAAGAAAACGAATTCAAAAACTTATTGGATCCACGAAGGAGAAACTCGTCATTCTATTTAAAAATGCCTTATTATTTATTTGGACAAACAAAATCCTTTTTGGGGGCCAAACTAGCCAAAAAGAAAATATGGTACCCACAAACCCTTACGTTTGATAGGGAGGATGGAACAAGCCTAGGCATTTATATAGATGAACAAGGCCAAAAGCATATTGTTTATAATAAGTGTCCGCACTTAGGATGCAGCCTAATTTTTAACAAGGAGGAAAAAACTTGGGATTGTCCATGCCACAGTTCCAGATTTACAATAGATGGTGAATGCATAAAAGGACCAAGTGTTAGGGATATTAAATATAAATAGACTATTTAAAAAAACATAGAAAAAATTAGAACAGTAGTATAGTTCTTTTTTCTTTTGTCAAAATATGATATGATTTGAGTGGAGAAGAAGTATATGAAAAGAATAGTAGACCCTTTATTAAATTGGTATCAAAAAACAAGAAGAGTTCTTCCTTGGAGACTGAATAAAAATCCTTATCACATCTGGATCTCTGAGGTGATGTTACAACAGACAAGAATTGAAGCAGTCATTCCCTATTATGAACGCTTTATGAGTGAACTACCAACCATTTCTGCTTTAGCACGAGTAGAAGATGATAAACTGATGAAGCTCTGGGAAGGACTGGGCTATTATAACAGAGCAAGGAATCTAAAAAAAGCAGCGATAGAAATAGAAGAAAAGTTTAATGGTAGATTCCCTGATAAGTTTGAAGATATCATTGCACTTCCAGGCATTGGGGAATATACTGCCAGTGCCATTGCTTCCATTTGCTTTTCATTAAAAGAAGTTACAATCGATGGAAATGTACTCAGAGTCTACTCAAGACTTAAAAATAGTAAGGAAAACATTGATGAAGTGAAAGTACGGAAAAGTGTGCGGGAAAGTCTTATGAAAATTGTACCCAAAGAATCAGGAATGTTTAATGAAGCCTTAATGGAACTTGGCGAAGTAATCTGTATTCCAAATGGGATACCTAAATGTAATCTCTGTCCGTTAAAAGATTTCTGTAAAGCAAAAGAAAAGCATACATTTATGAACATTCCCGTTCGCAAAGAGAAAAGGGAAAAGAAAAACCAAAAGTATGTAGTACTCCTTCTGTTATGCGGTAACAAAGTTGCCCTTCATAAAAGAAAGGATTCGGGCCTGCTTAAAAATTTATGGGAGTTTCCCAATCTTTTAGGTACTTATACTAAAGAAGAGGTAAAACAATATTTGTTAGATTGCTCTATGACTGTAACCTCAATAAAACCAAGTGGTTCTTATACACATATCTTCACTCATTTAAAATGGCAAATGGAAAGTTTCATCATAAAAGTAGAAGAAGAGTCTAAAGACTATCTTTGGTTAGACTTAGATACGATTATAAAAAAATATGCACTTCCAAGTGCATTTCAACCATTTCTAGAAATAGTAATAAATGAGGTGAAAAAATGAAAATAGTCTCTTGGAATGTAGCAGGATTCCGTGCCTGTCTAAGAAAAGGCTTCCGCATTTTTTTTGAACAGACAGATGCCGATATTGTCTGCTTACAAGAAGTAAAGGCAACCAAAGAGCAATATGATTTTCACCCACAAAATTATTATGAGTATTTAAATGCAGCTGAAAGAAAAGGGTATTCAGGGGTGTTAATTTATACAAAACAAGAACCGTTAACAGTAACTTATGGAATAGGAAAGAAAGCCTTTGACTGTGAAGGACGACTGTTGACATTGGAATATAAAGAATTCTATTTAGTAAACGTTTATGTTCCAAATGTACAAAGAACTCTAGCTAGAATGGAATTTAGAATTGAATGGGAAAAGGAGTTTCGGAGATATATAAGAAAACTAGATAAAGAAAAACCAGTAATTATTTGTGGAGACTTCAATGTTGCACATACAGAAATGGACATTAAAAATGCAAAACAAAATCGTGGAAATGCAGGATTTACAGACGAAGAAAGACTAGCATTTACAAACCTGTTGAATTTAGGCCTAGTTGATATCTATCGCAACTTTTACCCAGATAAATTAGAGGCCTATACGTGGTGGAGTTATATGAAAGGAGTTAGAGAAAGGAATATAGGGTGGCGTATTGATTACTTTTTAATTTCAAAAAGATGGATAAAAAAAGTAGAGGATGTTCATATATATTCTTCTGTTTATGGAAGTGATCATTGTCCCGTTGGTATACAAATGAAGGAGAATATCGTACAATAGAAGTAGGTGATATATAAATGCAAGTAAAAGAATCATTAAATAAAAAATATATTATAATTTTTTTCAGTGGTGTTTTCATTGCGCTCCTTAGTATAGGACTTATTGTTTTTATAATGCAAGAACAGGACTATAAAGAGGTAAAGATAGATGGAAAAGAAGTTACAAGAAGTATTACAAACGCAGGAAAGATAATAGAGAAAGAAGAGCAAAAAAGGGAAGAAGAGGTTAAAGAAAATCAAAAAATAGAAAATTCTACCAATCACTCTAACCCTGATGTTAATACGAATCAAGAAAGTACTTCTGCTAGTGATAGTGAAATTGTAAACTACTTTTTAGAACAAGAACGTTATGCTTCTAACTCAGAACAAGATTCGTCTCTTCGAGAACATCTAAAAAATGGTGTAAGTACAATATACCAGTTCCTATTTCATGGAGGAACAATTTATGGAAAAACATTTAAAGAGTTAAGTAGTAGTGCGAAACTTCAAGCATTAAAAATTGCTCTTTCTATTGATTCCAAGATTGACCAACACTTTCCAAATTATAAGGAATACCTTAAACAAGAAACTTCTAACTTGAAATCCAAAATTATCGTAACATATTTAGAAACAACCAATAAAATTTGTACAAACTATGAAGATGTTTGCCATCAGGCAAGGGAAGACTTTAAGACAATGAAAAATAGTTTCAAAATATCGTTTTCACTTATTGCAGGCCTTGCAAAGGAAGGTAGCACCGCAATTAAAGAATGGTATTTAAGTACAAAATAAAAAAGAACAATTCATTTTGAAATGTTCTTTTATTTTTAATATGATTTTCCCCAAATAACCATATGCTTTGCTTCTTTACCACAATAGATACACTTATCAGATAGGTGTTTGCTATCAAAAGGAATACAACGAGAACCGGCACCGCCTGTTTCATATTTGATCTCTCCCTCACAAACTTCATCTCCACACCACATCGCCTTGATAAATCCACGATTGGTTTTAAATTTTTCTACCATTTCCTCCATTGTAGTTGCACTATCTAAATGAGAGTCCAAAAACTCTTTAGCCCGACGGTACATATCTTTTTGAATAGTTTCAAAAATCTCTGGAAGTTTTACTGTAACCTCATCAATTTTAATAGTGATTTTTTCGTGGTTATCGCGGCGTACGACTACCACTTGATTTTCTTCAATATCTTTAGGACCTATTTCAATACGAACTGGAATTCCAAGAACTTCCTGTTGTGCAAACTTATAACCAGGCGTTTTTTCACTATCATCTATTTTTGTACGAATATTAGCATTTTTTAAAGATGTTAAAAGTTCTTCTGCTTTCTCTAATACACCTTCCTTATGTTGTGCAATAGGAATAATCATTGCTTGTGTAGGTGCTATTCTTGGTGGCAGTACAAGTCCTGAGTCATCACCATGAACCATAATGATGGCACCAATAATACGAGTAGAAAGCCCCCACGATGTTTCATATGCACTGTGAAGTTGGTTATTTTGATCTAAATATTTAATATCAAAAGCATCTGGGAATCCGTGACCAAAGAAATGACTGGTACCAGATTGTAGTGCCTTTCCATCTTTCATCATAGACTCAATCGTATAAGTCTCTTCAGCACCTGCAAATTTTTCGCTTTCCGTTTTTCTTCCTTTAATAAGTGGAATTGCCAAATCTTCTGTTACAAAATCATAATAAACATCTAGCATCATTTGTGTTCTCTCGCGAGCCTCTTCTGCTGTTGCGTGTAAAGTGTGACCTTCTTGCCATAAGAATTCACGAGAACGTAAAAATGGTCTTGTTGTTTTTTCCCAACGTAATACAGAGTTCCATTGATTCCATACTTTTGGTAAATCACGGTATGACTTTACTGTCTTTTGCCAGTGATCACAGAATAGTGTTTCAGAGGTTGGACGAATACAGAACCTTTCTTCAAGGCGTTCAATTCCACCGTGTGTAACCCAAGCAACTTCTGGAGCGAATCCTTCAATATGATCTCCTTCTTTTTCCATTAGACTCTCAGGAATCAAAACTGGCAAGTAAACATTTTCAACTCCTGTATCTTTAAATCTTTGATCTAAGTCTTTTTGAATATTTTCCCAAAGGGCATAACCATTCGGTAAGTAGTTTAAGCATCCTTTTACACCAGAATAATCACAAAGTTTTGCCTCTTTAACAACATCTGTATACCATTGTGCAAAATCATCATTTTGTGATGTTATAGCTTTTACATATTTGTCTGTCTTTGACATAATTTCTCCTCCTTCAAATTGCTATCTGCTAGTATTTTACCATAAATAGGTATATCCTGCAATGAGAAATAGGCGTAGTCTCATATAAAATATAGAAAAGTGATAAAGCTCAAATTACAACCAAGAAGGAAAAGTGCTATTGAGAAAAATTGGCTATTAAATACAGTAACTCAAGTTTAAAATTGCTTTTCAATATTTTTAATTTAGAAATGGGGAAACAAATTACAATTGAAACAACACATTGTATGGAGATTAAAAGATAGAAATCAGTTATATAAAAGTACTTGCCTTAGTTGACTATGAAAGTTATAGAACGATCAATGCTTAGACTTATATACAACTTGGAATGATATATTTTTCTTGTTTTTTTCAAATAATATCGAAAATCTTCTTTTTTTTCTAATAATAAAGTAGGAGGAAATAGAATGAAAAAAGAAATGCAACAATTACAAAAAGAATTTAAAAAAGTAAAAAAGTTAGGATGGGTAAAAAGTGTGAATGAAGGAAAGGGGAGTATAGGACTTACTCTTGAAAAATTATTAGGAAAAGAAAAAGAAAATTTTGAATTTCCCGATTACTTAGGAATTGAGTTAAAAACCCACAAAAAATATAGTAAGTCTTATACAACATTATTTAATGCAACACCCGATGGAAGATATTTATTTGAAATTAAAAGATTACAACAAATGTATGGGTATCCTGATCGTATTTTGAAATATTGCAAGGTATTAAAAGGAGAAGTAAATGCTATAGAAAAGCAAAAAATAGGACTTTGGTATTCATATAAACTAGAAATAGACTACCTTGAAGAAAAAATATATTTATGTATTTACAGAAATTCACAATTAATTGATAAGGAAACCTTTTGGACTTTTCGCTTGCTAAAGGAAAAGTTAGAAAGAAAGCTTACGATTCTGGCTTATATTGATGCCAAAGAAAAAAGAGTAGGTACTGAAAAATATTTTCAATATACTTCACTTAAACTATATCATTTACGAAACTTTTCGTGCTTTTTAAAATCAATAGAGAAGGGAAAGATAACAATATGCTTTACAATTGGAGTTTTTAGAACGGGATCCAAAAAAGGCAAGATCCACGATCACGGAACTGCTTTTCGAATAAAGAAAAGGGATTTAAAAAGTTTGTTTTACCAAATATAATATAAGTATTTGATAATGGCACTTGGAGGGACCGGGGAATTGCAGGCACAAAAAAACTCATATCATTATCAGATATAAGTCAAATTCTAAATAATGGTCGGGAAGACAGGATTTGAACCTGCAACCCCTTGGTCCCAAACCAAGTGCTCTACCAAGTTGAGCCACTTCCCGGCGACAACTAAATCATACAATAAAAGAAGAGCACTTGTCAACTATTTTTTAGAAAAAAGTTTATTTCTTTTGAATTTTGACTTTATATAAGGGATGTGATAGACTCATTTTAGGTGATTTGATGGAAAAAAGACAACAAGCTTTTGAAATTTTAAATAAGTATGTGAAAGAGGACTTTTATATTAAACATTCTTTAGCAGTAGAAGCAATTATGAGATCTCTTGCCGAAAAATTGGATTCAGAACATATAGAAGAGTGGGGAATTGCAGGACTGTTGCATGATTTAGATGAGGAGTCTTGCCCTTGGCAGGAAAATATGGCAGTACATGGACCGAAGTCAAAGGAAATTTTAGTAGAGGAAGGCTTCGGGGATGACACGTTATATAATGCAATTATGGCCCATAATCCAAAATGTGGGTATCGTGCAAAAACAAAAATAGAGTATGCACTTTTAGCTGCAGATCCAATGAGTGGCTTTATCTCGGCTATTGCTAGAGGTTATCCTGACAAAAAAGTAAACAGTGTAAAGGTATCTTCTATCTTAAAAAGATTTAAAGAAACTCGCTTTGCAAGAGGAGCGAATCGTAGTTATATGTTAGCAATAGAAAAATGTGGAATTGATTTAGAAGAATTTGCAAGTATTGCCCTTGCTGCAATGTGTAGTATTGCAAATGAAATAGATTTATAGAGGTGAAAGTATGAAAGAAGTTTTAGATTATTTGGATTCAAAAAACATAAAATATAACTTGGTAGAGCATAAAGAAGTTCATACTATTGAAGATATGGAAAAAGAGGGACTTTTAGATAAGGGTTACGTATGTAAAAATTTATTTTTACGTAATGCAAACGGGAAAATGCACTTCCTTTTATGTTGCCATCATTCGAAAGAGATAAAACTAGATGAAATTGCTAAAAAAATTGGGAGTACAAGACTTAGTTTTGCTTCTAGTGAACGATTAGATAAATACTTGAAGTTGGAAAATGGTTATGTTTCACCATTTGGCATCTTAAATGATGAGACAAAAAGTGTAATAGTTCTCTTTGATAAAGAGCTAATCGGGAAACAGAATGTTGGTTTTCATCCAAATACGAACACAGCCACTGTTTTTCTAGATTTCGATAATGTTAAGAAGATGATTACAGAACACGATAATGATATATTGTTCATTAAATTAAACTAAAATGAAAAACTGATACTAGACTTTTCATTTTTTTTTCGTTATAATATTAACAGAATAAGAGGGTGTTTGTATGCTAGGGAAAATCATTGAAATATTAGAAAACAGTGTCATTGTAGAACTCGCTATTGATATTAATAAGCAGCCCAATCTTGTAAATCTTCACGTTGTTTTTGAAAGTGGCGAGGAAAAGATTGTGGGAGAGATTGCAAATGTAGATCAAAAAAAAATGCTTATTAATATTGTTGGTGAATTAAAAGGAGCCTCTTTTACTCCAGGAGTCTCTTCCAAACCTGCTTTTAAATCTCTAGTGCGAATGATAAAAATGGAAGAGCTAGAAGTATTTTTAGGAAAACAAGAAACAACAGATGGCTATACCTTCTTTGGCTATTCCAATGTATATAAAAATTATAAGATCAATGTTCCTGTAAATGACTTTTTTAGTAATCATTTTGCAATTTTAGGAAATAGTGGAGCGGGAAAAAGTTTTACGGTATCAAGTCTAATACAGAAGCTTTTCCACTCGAGAAAAGATGCTCCTATAGGTGCTAATATTTTTATGTTTGATGCCTATGGAGAGTATACAAGTGCCTTTAAAGATTTAAATAAGCACAATCCTATGATCCATTATAAAACCTATACAACAAACACCAAATTTGCCGATACTGATATTATAAAAATACCAGTATGGTTACTAGGGGTAGATGACTTAGCATTACTATTAGATGTAACAACGCTAAATCAATTACCAATCATTGAAAAAATGCTGAAACTAGTGCCAATCTTGGCAGGAAATTCTCCTGATGTAATCAAACATAAAAATGATATTATAGCAAGAGCCTTAGAAGATATTCTACTAAGCGGTCACGAGGCTACAAAAATTCGAGATCAAGTAGTAGCAGTTCTTACAAAATTTAATACAGAAGAATTAAACTTAGAGTCTACTATTGCCCAACCTGGTTATGTTAGAACGTTTAAACAATGCTTATTAATTGATAAAATGGGCAAAATGCAAGAAATGGAGTTAATCGTTGAATTCGTAAAAGGCTTTATAGACGATAGTCTCTCTTTAAATAAAACACAAGACCAACCAGTCTACTATACATTATCTGATTTAGAACAAGCAATGGACTTTGCCTTGATTTCTGAAGGAATTCTAAAAAGTGATAAAGTATTCGACTATGCCAATGTATTAAGTGTTAGACTTCATACATTAGCAAATAGTGAAGCGAAAGCATATTTTGATTACCCAGAGTATGTATCACGAGCAGGTTATATCCAAAAATTATTGACAGATCCAATGAGTAACAGTAAATGTCAAATTGTAAATTTCAATATTAACTATATTGATGACCGTCTTGCGAAAGTGATTACTAAAATTTTATCAAAAATGTTATTTAATATGGCTGTAGAAAATTCAGTTCGTGGTAGTATGCCATTTCATATTTTGATAGAAGAAGCACATCGCTATGTTCAAAAAGATACAGATACAGAAATTTTAGGCTATAATATTTTTGATAGAATTACAAAAGAGGGAAGAAAATATGGAGTAATTCTAGGTCTTATTACGCAAAGACCATCAGAGCTTTCTGATACTGCGATATCTCAATGCTCAAATTTCGTAATATTGAGAACATTGCATCCAAAAGATTTAGATTATATTAAAAATATGGTACCAAACGTATCGCAGGAAATAATAGTGCAGTTAAAAAGCCTAAAACCTGGTAACTGTGTAGCTTTTGGAAATGCCTTCAAAGTACCAGTATTTATGTATGTAGACAAACCAAATCCTACACCATTAAGCAACAATGTAGATGTAAACAATATTTGGTATCATTATACACAAATGCAAACACCAGTAACAACCCAAACTACCGTAACACCGATTGAACGAGTTGGGAATACAAGTGACCCACTATAGGTAATTAAATTTTCAAATTTATACTTTTATAAATAAAAAAAATATGCTACAATGATAGATA
Organism: uncultured Bacilli bacterium; assembly: GCA_910583685.1. Taxonomy (GTDB): domain Bacteria; phylum Bacillota_I; class Bacilli_A; order RF39; family UBA660; genus MGBC119817. Next base: position 44,245 of record CAJTXY010000001.1, on the reverse strand, counting down.
GTTAAGATAAGATAGGCTTGAATGGAGGAAATAAAATGGCTTTAGATAAATTAAAAGGATTATTTGGACCAGAAGAAGAGGTAAGTGAGGATGTAGTAGAAGAAGAATTCTATTCAACATCGAGGGAAGAATATCATGATGAGAATGGAATGGCAGGATCTAAAATGATGCTATTAGAACCTAGGGCATATTCAGAGTCTCAGCAAATTGCAGATTATTTAAAGGCACGTAACGCAGTAGTAGTGAATTTAAAAAGAGTAACACCTGATCAGGGAAAGAGAATTGTAGATTTCCTTAGTGGAACCCTATATGCAATTGGTGGTGATTTACAAAAACTAGGTGGTGGTATTTTCCTATGTACTCCTAACAATATTAATGTTGAAGGAAAAATTAGTGATGATAAGGAAGCTGCAGCACCAAAAACTAGTCGCAGCAAAAAAGAAAAGGAAGATGACGATTTTAATTGGTAATACTTTTCCTATAGGGGTGATTATATGGAAAAATTTAATTATGAGGCAAATGGATATAATCGCAATGAAGTAAATCGATTTATTAATGATGTTATTACACAAACAGAAGACATTGTCAATAAATGCAGACATCAAGAACTAGAAATCGATCGGCTAAAAAGTGAATTAGAGCATTATCGCAGAATAGAGGAAACATTAAAACAGGCTGTAAGAAATGCTGAAATAAATGGCGAAAACATAAAAAATACAGCCAAAGAAGAATCTGCTATGATTATAGATAATGCAAAACATAATGCAGATCGCATCGTGAATGAAGCATTACTAAAAGCAGAAAAAATCGAAGTAAATCGAGAAGTTATAGAGAAAAATATGAAAATATTTAAAAGAAAATTAAAGCTTATTATTGAACAACAGCTAGCTGTTGTTGACGAAATAGAAGTTTTGGAACTGGAGTAGAGATACTCTTTTTTTATGGTGGTTAATTTAAATAAGTATTAGTGAAAATGTCAGGATAATAGGTGATGACAAAAATTTCACTGAATATTTTTTTCTTAATAGAACTTTTTTCTCTACTTTTAAAAAAGTTTAAAACATTATTAATGCTATAGCCATCTACAGCATAAACCATAATCTCTTTGTTATGGTCAATCTGCTGCATTAAAACAGCATTATCAAGCACGCTGCTTGCAAAAATGTACATATCAAGATCAATATAATTGGTATTCTCTGTAGCAATAACCCAACCTAATTTATAATCTAATTTTTTAGATTTTAAAATATTAAGAAGTGAAGTACTAATACTCATCATACTAATAACGCATTCTTTGTAACGTGTAACAATTTCTAATATTTGATCGATATAGAAACAATTCTGCTTATAAATAGATTCAGCAGTATAATCAGTTAAAATAGGTTGTTCCATTGGTATAATATTAAGAATAATTCGTTTTTTAAAATTAGTAAGCTGTTTTAAATAAGTCTCCAAAAGCTCTATCTCAGAATCTTTAATCTCCTTTAAAGTTTTCTTTTGAACAGATTCAAGACCGACAGATGTACTCGTAGATTCTGGAAATACAATAATTTTATGATCTAAAGTCATAATGATATCCAGTACTAATCCTTCTACGTTTTTATCATTATAGACCGTTTCTATAAATGAAGAATTATTATATTGATTATTTTTTAATGAAAAGATTTTCATACTATCACCTAGAAAAGTATATGAAAAGACAAATGTGGTTTATGCCTTGTTTTAAAAGTGGACATGTTTTTTCGTTATGCTCATAAAGTAGTGTAGGTGATATTATGTTTGTAAAAAAGATTGATGCTAGAATTCGTATTACATTTCTAATTTTTACTTTATTATTCTTTTTAGTCGTATTTAAAGTTTTCTATATTCAAGTGTTTGATTACAAAAAACTTTCTGCACTTGCAAAAGATTTATGGAGTAGAGATCTGCCAATTGAAGCAAGTCGTGGGCTAATATTGGACAGAAATGGGGTTGTGCTTGCCGATAATCTAACTACAACTTCACTTGTATTAATTCCCAACCAAATCAAAAATAAAGAAGAAGTAGCAAAGAAACTTGCTGACATTCTGAATGTGAGTTATAAAGAGATGTATGCACACGTGAGCAAACAAACTTCTATTGAAAGAGTTCACCCAGAAGGAAGAAGACTTTCATTTGAGATAGCAGATAAGATTTCAGCATTAGAGTTAGAAGGGGTGTATTTAGTAAAAGAGGCTAAGAGGTATTATCCGTATGGCAACTTACTTTCGCACGTTTTAGGATATGTTGGAATTGATAATCAGGGCCTCTCAGGGCTAGAATTAGAGTATGACAAATACTTAACTGGAGAAGCTGGAGCAATCAAATACTTTTCAGATGCCAAGGGAAATCGCTTGAACCTATCAGACGTTTATGTAGCGCCTCAAGATGGATTAAATATTCAACTAACAATTGATATTAATATTCAAAAATCATTAGAACGAGAACTGGACAATGTAGTGGATATGTTTTCACCAGAAATGGCCTTAGCTGTAGTGATGAATCCTAAGACAGGAGAAATCTTAGGAATGAGTAGTAGACCAAACTTCGATCCTAATAACTATCAAAACTATTCAACAGAAGAACTTTCTAGAAACTTACCTATTTGGGCATCTTATGAACCAGGATCCACCTTTAAAATTATTACGACATCAGCTGTAGTAGAAGAAGGATTAATTGACTTGGACAAAGATGAGTTTTTTGACTCTGGATCTGTTCAGGTGGATACTGCCCGTATCAAATGTTGGAAAGCGGGAGGCCATGGGCATCAAACCTTTTTACAAGTCCTCCAAAACTCTTGCAACCCAGGTTTTGTAAAAATGGGGCAACTCCTTGGGAAGGAAAAGCTATTTTCCTATCTAGACTTATTTGGATTTGGTGAAAAAACAGGGATTGATTTAAATGGAGAAGGAAAGGGGATTATTTTTAACTTAGATCAAGTAGGAAATGTAGAATTAGCAACCACTGCTTTTGGACAAGGAGTAAGTGTCACGCCGATCCAACAGGTAACAGCAGTATCTGCCGTTTTAAATGGAGGGAATTTATATCAACCATATGTTGTGAAAAATGTAATGGAGAAAGAAACCGGGAATGTGATCCAAAAAACAGACCCAAAAGTCGTAAGAAAAACAATTAGCAAAAAAACATCTAAGATTATGAGAAGAGCCCTAGAAAGTGTCGTTGCAAAAGGGGGAGGAAAGGCTGCTTTTATTGAAGGCTACCGGATCGGCGGAAAAACGGGTACAGCACAAAAGGTAGAAGATGGTAGATATCTGGTGAATAATTATATAATGTCATTTGTAGGAATCGTTCCCTCAAATGATCCAGAAGCTGTTTTATATATTGCGATTGATAATCCTAAAAATACAGCTCAACTTTCTAGCTATACTACTACACCAGTAGCAAGAAAAATACTCTTAGATATTATCGATGCCTTAGGGATTGAAAAGCAAGATGGAGAGATGGCAAAAGACTTGGAATGGACTGATAAAATTACTTACAAAGTACCAAATGTAGTTGGAAAGGATGTAAAAGAGGCTAAAAAAAGGTTAGAAAACTTTACTGTTGAGTATTCTGGAACTGGTGAAAAAGTCATCTCACAATCGCCAGAAGCTGGTGAAAAATTAGCAGAAGGTGGGACTGTTCGATTGTTACTAAACTAACGAATGTAAAGTTTTGTCTAAAATTAGGGGTTTTCTAATATAGAGTAAATTTATGTGGTATAATACTTACGAAGAAATGGAGTGAAGAATAATGTTGCTTTTAACAAAAGCTGTATTTGCAATTATGATTGGATTTTTAACCTCAGCGGTTTTAGGCCTTATTTTAGTACCAATTTTGAAAAGATTAAAAATAGGGCAAACGATCAGTATATTTGTAGGAGAAAACCATAGAAAAAAATCGGGAACGCCGACGATGGGAGGACTGATTTTTATTGCCCCAACTGTAATTACTACTTTGGGCTTACTATTAACCAATAAGGTTTCATACTCATCGAATCTAGGAATTGTACTTTTAGTATTTGTAGGGTATGCTGTAATTGGCTTTTTAGATGATTTTTTATCGATTCGAAAGAAAAATAATGAGGGACTTACTACCTATCAAAAGCTATTTATGCAAGTCTTAATTGCAATTGGCTTTTTCTACATATATATGCGTAGTGGGGGGCAAACTTCCTGGGTTGTTGGCACATTAAATATTGATATTGAAATGGGCTGGCTTTATGGTTTGTTTATTCTCTTTGTATTAGTGGGAGCTTCGAATGCAGTTAATTTAACAGATGGTTTAGACGGCTTAGCAGGTGGTCTTTCTGCGATTGCCTTTATTGCTTTTAGTCTAATATCTCTGATGGTCGGTTTCGAGGACATTGGTCTATTTTGCTTAATTTTGGTGGGAAGTTTAATAGGATTTTTGATCTATAATACGCATCCTGCAAAAGTATTTATGGGTGATACAGGTTCCCTTGCCCTAGGAGGGGCAATGGCTGCGATTGCTATTCTTACGCATAGAGAGCTTACGTTGCTAGTAGTAGCAGGTGTCTTCGTAATTGAGACATTAAGTGTTATCATACAGACATTTTGGGTACAGGTATTACACAAAAAATTATTTTTAATGACACCGCTTCATCATCATTTTGAAAAGTTAGGATGGGCAGAAACTGATATTGTAAAGCTATTTTGGGTAGGCGGTTTGATCCTAGCAATGAGTGGAATTATCTTTGGAGTATGGTTATAAATAAGGCGCAAAAACGCCTTTTTTTATTAGAAATTTATTGATAGAATATGTGGGGATGACTCGAAGAAAAAATGGTAAAATGAGTACAATAGATCACTAAGAGGAAGTGCGTGAAGTCTTGTAGTATGATAACAATAAGACAGAAGAAATACAATCTATTTTCCTCTTTTTATTTGTAAAAAAACTTATAGGAATAAGGCGGTAGTGTTCAATAATCTATCTATGAGACAAAACGAAAAGCAGTAAAAACCGAGTACAAATATAGTGTCAATAAAAAATATAGTGTTAAATAGAAAAGTAAAATAAAGGGATTCGAAAACGTCAAAAAATGTCGAAAATATGACAAAAAACGTAAATAATAATGTATTCAAAATGTAAATATCAGAAAATAGCTCCTGTCAATAAAATGTCTAATTTTACATTGCGCTTTCCTTCTGTAATTAAGTGTGTTACAATAACTTTGATAATAAAAGAGGTGAGTGTATGGCATACATTAAATTTAAAGAATTGGCAAAATACTTTGACTTTAAATATGAAGTAAAAGAAGAAGAGTTAGAGGAATATGCAAGAGAATATATTGATGCAAAAGAAAAATTCGTTTTTGCTTATAAGAACAGTAAAGACTATGTAGTTTTTACAAGCAAAAGGATGATTCTATTTGATAGAGATACCCTAGGTGTATATTACAAGAAAATTCATATTATTCCATATCGTTCCATATCGTCTAGTGCAATTAACTATAAACCAGGAAAGGTAGAGTTATTATTTAGCCTAGATAGTGGCTATCAACTACATCTTAACTTTATTGAAATGAACCACGATAAGAAAGAAAACATCAAAGCAATTTATAAGCTAATGATGAGTTCAGAAATTTAAAAGCAAAAGATCAATAGGTTATAAAAAAACAAGTAAGAAAAATTTTGTTTGATGATCCCAGGAATATTGGTCTTTTTATTATACTTAAATCTTGAAAAAAAGATAGCAAGTGAAAAAAATGTATTTTTTTGTTGTGAAGTAATAATACTTTATGTTATTATAGAACTTGCAAAGCCAAAAAGCTTTTATAATAAAAGAATAAAAAGAAATAATAAAACAATGATCTAATCCCTTTACTACTGAATAAATAGCAAAAGAAAAGATTGCAATTGTTTTATTATTTTGTCTAAAAATTTTCAATGAATGAAAATAGGGAAAGGTGATTAGTATGGAAAATGAAAAATCAAAAGTATGGTATCAAAAAATAAGCAATATCATTTTTGTTGTAATATGCTTACTATTGGTGCCTATTTTAATTATGAACTTATATATTATGGTTCAGTCAAAAATTAACAAGGACAAGGTGCCAAATGTATTTGGGTATAAACCATTTATTGTTCTTTCTAATTCAATGGAGACCAAAATACATAAAGGTGATTTAGTACTAACTAAAATGGTAAATCCCAAAACACTAAAAAAGGAAGATGTCATCGCTTTCCGTGATGCTGAAAATACTGTTACGACCCATCGTATCATTGATATTGTAGAAGAAGATGGAGAGAAGTATTTTATTACAAAAGGTGACAATAACTCAGCACAGGATAAAAATCTAGTCGAATTTAGCGATGTAGAAGGGCTTTATATTGCTAGATTTCCAAGTATTGGTTCTATTATGAATAGTTTGGCAGAACCAACAACTATTATTATAGTATTTTTAGGAATTACCTTAATATTTGTAATTGGCTTTTCTATTTCTACGAAAAAAGAAAGAGAAAGAGAACGTCAGGAGTTTTTAGAATTTAAGAAAATGAGAGAACAACAAGAAACAAAGGAAAAAAATAAGAATTCTAAAAAGTCAAAGCAAAATAAATAATTACTGGTAAACACCTTTTATAGGGTTTACATATAAATGACATCTAAGAAAGGAGGTGACAATGATGAAAAAGAAAATGACAGTTCTTTGTGCATTGTTAGCACTTGTTGGTATTACTAGTTATTCTGTAAGTGGTACTTATGCAAAATATGTGGGAGATTTTTCTTTCACTGATTCTGCACGTGTTGCCGTTTGGGGATTTGAAAACGATAAGGAAATCGAAATCAATTTATTTGCAGCATCTTATACTACTACATTAGCAGGACAAGATAATGCTGTTGATGTTGAATCTGCAAATGGTACTGATAAAGTGGTAGCACCAGGTACTTCTGGAATTTATACATTCACTTTAGGTGAAAATAAACCAGAAACAAACTATGAATTAACAGTAAGCGATAATTCTTCAGTTGATGAAATTACTACAAAAGGTAATGGTCAAATGAAATATTATCTAAGAGATGTAACTGGACAAACTCTAACAGGAGCTACATTCCAATCTCTTGCCTTTACTGATGCTGAAAAGTACAACGACATTAATGCCTTAATCAATGGAATTGGATCTGAGCTTAATGGAGTTTACGCAGCAAATACTGCTCCTAACCATACTTATGTAATCGGTTGGGAATGGGTTATCGATGGTGATGACGCAGAAGATACTAATTTAGGAAATGGTATTGCTAAAGATGGTTCAACAGGAGCACAAGCAAATGTTACACTTAGCGTTAAGATTGATGTTGTTCAATCTGAAAAGAAACCAACTAAATAATAAAGTGGAAGTTTATTTAACTTCCAAATAAGCCTATGAAAAATAACTCGTAGGTTTATTTGAAACTTAAATATTAAGAAAGGATGCGAATAAAATGATACATGATGAAAAGCAAGAAGACAAAAACCGAATGAGACATATTATCATCTATGCTATTATGATTATTCTTATTCTGATAACTTTACTTACCAGTTGCAGTTGTACTTCTATGTTTTTTGGCAAAATTGGGGATGAGTTCTTTAATCAAGGGGATTATACCATTGAGAAAGAAATTCTAGATTTAGAAACCCGTCGAAATAAAGAGTTAAAATTTGATAGAAACTACGTGGAACTTTCTGTGGGAGAAAAAGCTAAAGTAGGATTTTCATATAAAAAAATAAAACCTCAAAAGTTTTCTTGTACTACAAGTGATGCCTCTGTAGCAACCTGCTATGTAGTAGGAAAATATGTTGTAATCAATACTCATAAAAAAGGAACGGTTACAGTAGTCTTACAAACTACAACAAATCATATGCACTATGAAGCGACGCTTTTGGCTAAAGTAGGAAAGACAAAAGTGGCACCTTCTATTAAGCTATCTTCTCAAAAAGGGACAATAAACTTAGCAGAAACGAATGAGAAGCTTGTAACCTACCAATTTATTGGGCTAAGCGGCCGTCCTAAGGTTTCTTCTAGTGATGAGCATATTGCAAAAGTGGAGCTGAAAGATGGTTATTTTAAAATTACTGCATTTAAAACAGGAAAAGTAACAATCACATTAACACTTCGCTATCGTGGCAAAACATATAAGGCCAAATACTTGTTGACAGTAATAAATGAAATTACAATAAAGAAACATAAAGATGCAAATTGCAACTTAAAAGATATTAAACTAAGTACAGGAACTTTGTCTCCTAAATTCTCTCCTTATCGTACATCTTATTATGTACAGGTAGGATCCAGTGTTGACAAAATCGATATACGAGCAATTGCCGAAAGTGGCAACGCAGTGATTACCTATAATGGAAAGAAGCTATCTTCGCTAAAAGATTTTCCTCTTCAGTATGGTGACAACACAGTAGTAATAACAGTTCGGGCGGAAGATGGTTCAACAAAAAGCTATACCATTACAATTCATCGTGAGAAAAAGGAAGATGCGAAAAAAGATACAAATGCCTACTTGAAAGATATTCAAGTAAGTGTAGGTAAATTGAGTCCCGATTTTTCAAAAGAGAAAACAGAGTACAAGGTAGTAGTAGATGCAAATACAGATAAAATTGATATCAAAGCAATTGCCGAGAGTAGCAAAGCAGAAATTACCTACAATGGAAAGAAAGTATCTTCTTTAAAGGATTTAGACTTAAAGTATGGAGATAACAAGGTCGTAATAACAGTTCGAGCTGAAGATGGAACATTAAAAGACTACATTGTTAATATTTACAGGGAATCGAAATATACTTTGAAATTTGATCGCAATTTATACCAATTTTCGATGTATACAGAAAACTTGGATTTTGCAATCTTATATAAAGTATATAAGAATGGAATAGAAACGACTGATTATGATCATTCAAAAATTAGTGCTAGTATTTCCGAAAAATTTTCGTCTGTAATTTCAGTGGAAAATCCTGAAAAGGGAGTTTTAGTATTAAAACCAGACGAGACTTTAAAGGACAAATTTCTGAATCAGAGTATAAAACTCTCTCTAGATTACCAAGATGCCTCTACTACAACAACAGTTATATTTGATGATGTGAAAGCATACTTAAATTCCTCAAAAGATAAATACCAGATGAGTGTTTCTAAAGATGAAACGGGAAATATTCGCGGAAATATAGATGTTATTCTAAATACAAATATATTTACAGGAAAAGTTTCCGTCAGTGAAAGTGATGATAAAAAGGAAATTAAAATATGTTCTTTGAAGCAACAAGACACTTGTATCATTGTTTCTACTAACGATCAGAATATCGAATATCTTGCCTATGACTCTTCTGAGGAAGCACCAAGCTATTTACCAATTGGGGTTTATGGAAATAATCCTGGAGGAGCCACTTTGACTATTCGTGGAGTATTAAATGGAAAGGAATTTGAAAATTTATCGATTCCTATTGAAATAATTCGTAAATATTCAGTTTTTCTTTCTGCTAATGGTGGTCAATTCAACGCAGCAGAAGATCACTATCAATTCGAAATTTCTGCTGATGAAAAGATCGACTTATCTGACTATGATGAACCATATAAGTTAGATGAGAAGGATCACTGTAAATATTATAAGTTCCTTGGCTATAGTAAGACTATAGATGGACCAATTCTATATAATCGGTCAGATAAAAAAATAATTGAAAACTTGGATGATGATTTAGAATTATTTGCAATTTATGACTCGGTTTCTATTCCCATAACAGATGATCTTTTGGAAGAGGTCTTATGGCTAAAAGATGTTCCGATTTTCCATAATGAGGAATACTACAACCAATATCATAAAGATAAAGTCATTTACCCAGGTGCCAAAGGCTACTACATTGCAAACTTTAAAAATGAATATGCAGACTCCATTACCCTTACAGGAATGACATTATTAGAAGATACCATTTGTATTCCTAAAAAAGGGTGCTTGAATATGGGGTATATTGTAAGACATATTCCTGCCTTAGGAAAAGAAGCCTATTACTATTATGGAAATCTAGATCAATATCAGGTTCTAAATTATGATGTAGATCCAACTCTTCCTAATTACAAAGGAAAGAAAATCAATTTCAATCAGCCAATTACCCTTAAAAAAGGAGAAGAAGCACCAATTACGATTTTCTGGAAATGGGTAGAGATGGATTCTGAGTCCGATAAATTAGATACACTAATTGGAAATCAAGCAGCACAAGCAAAATTTGATGAAACTTTAAACGATCGTTATTTTTTATCAGTTGCCCTTCATTTTAAAACAAATAAACTTTGTAAGTAGGAGGGAAAAATGAAAAGATTCAGAAAAATAACCGTAATATTTAGTGGCCTTTTCCTGACTTTAATTATTTTAATAAATATTTATAATTTTGTCTGTTTCAAGATATTGAAAAAACCGCTTGCTCCATTTTTTGGTTATGCAATGTTAGAAGTCGTATCATCTTCTATGGAACCGACCTTGCAAAAAAGTGATTATATCATTATTGATATGAAAGACAAAAAGTATAAAAAAGATGATATTATCACTTTTTATGATAAGGAAGGAAGTTTTGTAACCCATCGTATTGTTGCCGCCGAAAAAGAAGCAGTGATAACAAAAGGAGACCATAATCATACAGAAGATGGCAAAACAAAAAAGGACAAAATTGTTGGAAAATATATCTTTCATATAAGAGGAGCAGGGAAAGTGATTGCTCTGTTAAAAAATCCACTGATCGTGATTATAATAATTACACTCATAGCTACCATTTCTTATTTGACAATGCCAAACGAAGAAGTTGTGTTAGCGGATACTAAAGAATATCAAGAGTTTTTAAAGTATTTAGAAAATCCAAATGAAAGCCGAAAGAAAATAAGTGCAAAAAAGGAAATTCTAACTACTTCAATAAAAAAGAATAAAAAAAATAAAAAAAGAAAGAAGAGGGCCAAAAGAAAACAACGAAGAGGGTGATTATCTGTGAAAAATTTATTTCATAATGAACATTTCAGAAGAAAATTCTATCGTTATTTAGGAATGTATATTGGAGTTTTATTACTATTTACCACAGTAGTAACTTATTCTAAATATGTTTCTATGCTTAGTAGCGAATCTTCAGCACGTGTAGCAAAGTTCAATATCGATATTGACTACTTTAATGTAGATGGATGTAATCCTGGAGAAGGTGAGGAGATTTGTGAGGCAGGACACTATCGTCCAGCCACTGAAATCCCTTATTATTTCAAAGCCTCTACGGAATTTGAAGTAAGTGTTTTCTTCGTGCTTTCCATTTCAGTTGCCACTGATTTTGAAATCGTTGGCTTATATGCTAAGAGCGGGGAAGAAGGCACTTATGAAGAGATTGACTTAACGGGAAAAAGAACTTTAAATGAAATAAAATTAGAAACAGTAAAAGCACCTAATGAGGGAAAAAATACCTATTATAAGCTGATTGTGAAGTATAAGGGAGATAATCTAGTTTATCATAATCAAGAAATTCCTTATTATGAATATCAAGAGAAAAATGAAATATCAAAACAGGTAGTGACCGTTGATTATTCAGCAGTACAATTAAAAGGAGGAAAGTAATATGAAAAATAAAGTATATAAAAGTACCATTCAAACAAGTTGTCTTGTCTTTTTATTCTTTGTATCTTTCTTTCTTTTTCATTGTCCTGAGTCTAATGCAAAATATCAAGAAAAAAGAACAGATTATTTAAAATATCATTCTACATTAGCCTTTCAAAAACAAAGTGATGTTGGCACTATAACCCTTGAACAACTTGAGACAGAAACAGCAACATTCTCTCTTTTCATCCCTAAGGACAGTACTAATGTAATGACAAATGAGAGCTCTAACTATAAATTAGTACTTCCTAATGGTTGTGAGACTTTAGTTGAAAATAGCCTCATCATTCCTGAGGAAGAAGAAAAAATAAAAGTAGAATTTATATGCAATTTACAAACAAGTGAAATTATAACAGAAGAAAGCAAGTTGGATGTTTCGGTATCGGCATTGGAAAGTATAGAGAATGAAGCATATTTTTTATATAAAGAATATCACTACTTAGAACCTATTTCCAAATCTGTAGAATTAGAAGAGAAGGATACCACAGATGAAACTATGTTGCAATTTCAAGATAGTCTAATTCAAAATTTGTTGATAAATAACCCATATCTTTATGCTTATAAAGAGGAAATAGAAAGTTACATCAAAGCTTGCGAAAATCCAAATGAAATTTTAGGACTTCAAATTGATTACCGTGATTATTATGACTATAATTATGTCGTTTTAGATAGCTTCCTTGGCTACGCACGTACCTATTATGAGAATATAAACCAAGTGGATAAAAATGTTATGTATTTTACAACAGATGAGAAAACATCCATTGAAGAGACATTTGAATACTATTTAGCAGAATATTATTGTTTTAATAATCGTGATAATTACTATCTTATTTCTAACTATATTGCCTCTACAGATGGTATTTATGCACTATGGAATGGACAAATAGTAGTACCAGGAATCACTCTTGATAAAACAGAAGGAAAACTAGTATTGGATGAGAGTCTAATGGAAAAGGCATATGAATTAGTTACGGACTCTTCTGTTACACTATATTCTCCAGAGTCTGATAAGAAAAAAGAATTCTTTAAAACAGCAATTAATCAGAATTCTACTCTTTCTAATGCCCTAAAAGCACAATTACTAGAACAGGAAGATATTTTAAATTGGGTATCGATGACTTATGAGGCCGCCCTTAGTGATAAAAAACAATTTGTAGTAGGGGATGAGAACGGTAGCATACTGTTAGAAATTGTATTAAAAGAAGGTTATAATGAAGCCTTTATTATGCCAGTATCTATAATAGAACAAACGGATTCCTATGAAATTCAAGTTTACTATGACACTCGAGATGTTGCACAAATGGATGTAATTTCATTAATGAACACTCTCTGTGACAAATTTGCCTGGGAAAGACAAAATGATACCTATCAAGTATTAGATGGTTACCTTACTTTTCAAGTGACAAAAAAACAAGAAGAGGAGCCGCCTGCTGTAATAAATGAGCCGCCAGCAGAAGAAAATGGCAATGTAAGCGATTACTCCACCACGAATGTAACAGTACCACCACAAGAACAGGAAATTATAAGTGATCACGTAACATCAGAAGAACAACAAATAGAATAGTAACTAAATACTCTTGCATTCTAAGAATTGCTGGTATATAATGATGTCTGATAGTAGTAAGGAGTATTATATGGATTGGTTAGATATTCGGGAATTATTCTTTGATATAGCAAAGTATGCAATTGTAATTATATTAATTTTGTTTATTATTTTCTATGTAGCATCCATCACCCAAGTAGTAGGAGACTCTATGAGTCCCACATTAAAAGATGGAGAAGTATTGATTTTAAATAAACTGAGATACCGCTTTTTTGAAATAGAAAGAGGGGATGTAGTCTCATTAAAGTATGCAGATACCAAATATTTAATCAAACGTATTATTGGACTACCAGGGGAGCATATCGATATCATAGACAGCCAGTTACATATTAACGGTAAGAAATATCAAGAAAAGTATATTTCTACAAAGTTAAAATATAAAGATTTTCATTTAAAAGATATAGGCTATGATGTAATACCCAAAGATATGTATTTAGTACTAGGCGATAATAGGACAAACTCCCTAGACAGTAGAAAAATAGGACTTATTAAAAAAAGTGACATCACAGGAAAAATCTCATTGCGTATTTTTCCTATAAACCGTATCAAATTAATATCATAATTTATTTATATAAAATAACAGCATATTTATAGACAGATGGTAGAAATTAGAAAATTTAAAGAGAAAAAGATTGAATTTTCTCTTTTTTTTTGATATATTTGAATAACATAGGATAGTAGGGAGTATGAGTTATGAATAAGAAAAAAATAGGGATCATTGCGATTATTTTATTTTTAGGATTGGGTACTTTCGTATTTGCAAATCCAAATGAAGAGTATTTAGAATTGGAAGAAGAAGTAGAAAATAGATATATACCAGAAGAAGGGAAAACGATTTCTGAAAATGAAACCAAAGAAGGGCTTACAGAAAATTCTTCTACTGACTTGACACAAGATATCTGGAAACAACAAAATAATGCCAAAGGAATTCAAAACTTTGTCTATCAAAATGTAACAATTCCGCCAGTAGCAGATATGATTACAGGAAATGAAAATAGTCAAAATCCGGATTCAGGAAATATAACCCATCCAGATACACCTGGTAAACCTGGAGAAAGTACAGATCCTGATAATAACAATGAAAATCAACCAGATAAACCAGAAACTCCAGATAAACCAGATAAGCCAGGAGGATCAACAGATCCAGATTCTCCTGATGAAAAAGATCCGTATGCTGATATAAGAAAATTAGTAGAAACATTGCAGGAAAAAGTAAATGCAGCAAAGAGCAGAGATGAAATTTTAGAGGCAAGAGAATATAGAGATAAACAAAATATAAATGCCTTAGTTGAAAATATCGATGATAGTAAGGTAAAGTTGGAACTAAAATCAAAATTAGATAACCTAAATATCATTTTAGATGACAATAAAAAACCTATATTAACAGGAGTAGCAAATAACGCGATTGTAAACTATGATGTTATTCTTACAATTGAGGAAGAAAATCTAAAAGAGATCCAGGTAAATGGAAAAACAGTATCTTTAGAAAAGACACTTTCGTTTCAAACAGAGGGGAAATACGAAGTAACGGTGGTAGATTGTGCTTATCAAAAAGCAACACTAGTATTTACCATTGATAAAACCGCACCACTTGTTACGGTGAAAAGTAGTAATAATGGAGAAAAGACGAATCAAGATGTCACTATTTTTATAACAGCAAATGAGAAATTACAACCAGTCTCAGGTTGGAAACTATCAGATAATGGTTTAGAATTAAGTAAAGTTTTCGCTGCCAATACTACAGGAGAACTAGAAATAAAAGATTTAGCAGGAAATGCAGTGAAGGCAAATTACGAAGTGTTTGATATTAGTAAAGAAATTCCAGCCATTGTAGAAAATGGAATTACTTATAGTACAAGAGAACTTACAAATGGTGATGTGGAAGTTATTATCACTACGAACAAATCTATTTTCGCTCCAAGTGGCTGGCAAATGGTGCAGAATTCAACAGTCTTTAGAAAAGTCTATAAGAAAAACACGATAGAGAAAGTAAAACTGACAGACGCTTATCAAAATACAGGCTATATTACAATTGAAATAAATAACATTGATAAAACACCACCAAAGGCGATTTTTATGGTTAGTCCAATGCAAAAAACCAATAAAGATGTACTTGGAAAAATTATTGCGGATGAAGAAATAAAGGTAATAGGAAATGAAGATTGGAATTACAATACTACAAAGACAGAAATTACAAAGCTGTTTACAGAAAATGGTGAAGAAACAGTAACAATTGAGGACCTAGCAGGAAATCAAATAGAGGTAGAATGTATAGTTTCTAATATAGATCGTGAAGTATCAGGTATCAAAATTACAACTAGTAATGCAGATCATATCAAAACAAATAAGGATGTAATAGTAACGATATCGGCAGATGAAGAATTAGAAGACTTGAAAAATGGATGGACTTTATCAAATGATCAAAAATCAATCTCTAAAGTGTTTACGGAAAATACGAAGGCTACAGTAAAAGTTCAAGATAAACTTGGAAATATAGCAGAAGTAGAATATGAAGTGTTTGATATCAACAAAGAGAATCCAGAGATTTCTGATATTAAATATAGTCTAACAGAAGATGGCAAGGTAAAAGTAACAATCACAACAAATCGAAGTGTCTTTTTACCAAGGGGATGGACATTAGTAGGCAATTCCAAAATTTTCTCTAAAATATACGAGGAGTCAATGATGGATACTGTAAGATTAAAAGATGGTTATGGTAATCGTGTAAATATTATGATTGATATTGACATTGACAAAATTAAGAGTGAATTAAATGGAGGCATCACTTCAAGGGATAAAACAGAAATTCCAGATGCATTAACTTCAGTTGTGTTATCTGTTGCAAAAACAATCCAAACCGTAATTATATAAGGGTATCATTGAATGATACCTTTTTCTTTCGTTCTTTTTTCGTTATAAAAAAATATAATTTAATAGGGTGATGATATGAAAAGAGGACTGGATAAAACCTTATTTATAACCGTAATTACATTAGCAGTATTTGGTCTGATTATGATCTACTCTGCCTCTAGTATTTGGGCAGAATATAAATTTCATGATAGTTTTCATTATATTAAGTATCAGGCGATCTTTTTGGCGGTGGGTATTTTTATTATGATGTCTATTTCCAAAATTCATTATTCTATTTACAAAGAAAAATCCAATCTAATTTTGCTAATTTGTTTGATCCTTTTGGTTTTAGTTCTAATTCCGGGAATTGGTAGCATTCGTAATGGTAGTAGAAGCTGGTTTGGAATTGGTTCCTTAGGAATTCAGCCAAGTGAGTTTGCGAAATTAGGCCTTATTATTTTTACAAGCAAGTATCTAGAAAAGAGTAATAAGTTTTTAAAAAGTTTAAAAGACGGTGTCTTTCCCATACTTGGAGTAACACTTTTCTTCTTTGGCCTCATTATGCTACAACCAGACCTAGGAACAGGCGTAATTTTAGTGGTTTCCATCGTTTCTCTTCTTTTTATTGCAGGAGTGAATATGAAGTTTTTTATGGGATGTGGAGCAATAGGCATTATCGGTATTGTTATTTTAATCATCATTGCACCTTATAGAATGGATAGAATTACTTCATTCGTAGATCCTTGGAGTGACGCACTAGGAACAGGATTTCAAATTATTCAGTCTCTTTATGCAATAGGACCAGGTGGTCTTTTAGGAAATGGTTATTTGAATTCCATTCAGAAACATTTCTATTTGCCTGAACCACAGACAGATTTTATTTTTTCTATCATTTCAGAGGAGTTTGGTGTGATGGGAGTAGTAATCGTATGTGGACTTTTTGTTCTCCTTTTATATCGTGGTATTAAAATTGCATTAAATGCAAAAGAGGAATTTCCGAAATACCTAGCATTTGGTATGGTGTTTCAAATCATTTTTCAGTCCCTTATGAACTTAATGGTTGTCGTTGGACTAATTCCTGTAACAGGTGTAACTTTACCATTTTTAAGTTATGGCGGAAGTAGCTTGTTAATTAGTATGGTCAGTATGGGGATTCTCCTTAATATTTCAAGGGAAAGCAAGTAATGATAAAAAATATTTAATAGACTTATTGCAGTTGATAAAGTAAGAAAATAATTTTTAGAAAGGATTGCAGTATGATATAATACTAAATAGAAGATAAATAAGTAGGGAGTATTTTATTTATGACGAACATAAGACAAAAAGTGGAAATAACATATGGATAAGAGAAAGGGTAAAAAGTATTGGTTTTTCTATTATGACGATTATGATGGAAAAGTAGGTGTCAAAAAAATAAGTAAATCAAAAGAAAAGAGGTAAAAAGATGAAAGATATGATCATAACACATGCAAAGGATGTAGATGGGGTAAGTCCTGTAATTTTATTAAAGTTATTGAAAAGAGATGTCGATTTTCACTTATTAGAAATAGAAGAAGTAGAAGAGAAAGTTTCTCTTTTACTTAAAGAAGATTTAGATAATTATGAACATATTTATGTGACAGACTTATCTCTTAGTGAAGAACTTTATGAATGGATAGAAAAGCAATCCTGGAAAGAAAAATTTTGTGTCTTCGACCATCATATTAGTCAGCAGTATGCTTCTAAATACCCATTTGTTACATTAGATATCAATGAATGTGCAACGTCCTTGTTTTATCATTATTTAAAAACAAACAACGAACAATTAAACACGTCTAAAATAAATGATTATGTAGAATGTGTAAAAAATCTTGATTTATGGCATTGGGTTACAAAGAAAGATTTTACTGCCAAAAGATTAGGAGACTTATTTGAAATATATGGGAATCTAGGCTATATTGATCACTTTGTTAAGAATTTAAATGATGAAGGTGTCCCTATAATCACCAATACAGAGGAAGAGATCTTGGAAATTGAGGAAAGTAGAATCAAACGATACTTCGAAAGAAAAAATGAACAATTGCTGACTTTTACTTATCAGAATTATAAAGTCGGTGTTGTTTTCGCAGAGAATTATCGCAGTGAACTTGGAATGCTGCTTCAAAATGCACATCCAGAGCTTGATTTTATTGCAATGATAAATGTTGGCGGAGGAGTAAGTCTTAGAACACAAAAGGATAATGTAGATTTAGCGGAGTTAGCAACTACCCTTGGGGGTGGAGGTCATAAAAAAGCAAGTGGCTTTGGGATTCCTGATGAAAAAAGAGTAGAGATTATAAAACAAATTTTTAAAGGAGCAGAGGAGGAGAAGAAATGAGAATCGTTAGAAAAACATTAGTTGGTGCATATGCAATCATTGAAAAAGAAGAAAAAATAGCATTAATTAAAAAAGCGTATGGTGGTGACAAGGGAAAATATGATTTGCCAGGTGGTGGAATTGAACATAACGAAAATCCAATCGATGCTTTATATAGAGAATGTAAAGAAGAATTAGGGGCAGAGGTGTTAAAAGCAAAACTTTGGGATACGGCGAGTGTCAATGTTAAGTGGAAGATAAATAGATTTACGCAAGAAGACCTACAACGAATCGGCATTTTATATAAAGTAGAAATAAAAGAGTCTAGAATCAAAAGTGGGGATGACTGTATCGATTCTGATGACGCCGTATGGGTTAAAATGGACAAGTTAACAGGAGAAAATACTTCACCACTTTTATGGTACGTGATAGAAAAGTTAAAGAAGATAGAAAATGAAAAGTGATTGCATATATTCATAGAACAAATGATAATAATGACAAGTTAGTAGTGGCACCTAGTGAGAAAGATTATACAGATGAACAAATTAGAGCATTATCAGAATTTCAAGAACAATTTTTCGAATCAATTATTATAAGGAAAATAGAAGTGATAGTTTTACCATTTCTATTTTTTCGTATAAATTAAACATCCATCTTTTGCATCAGAAAAGTATGCAGGAAAATAAATATAACTATATTGGTCTCCCGAAAAAATTTTATCTCTTAAGTCTTTATCAAAAATTGGAACCTCGTCACATCCTTGATTGTTGAAAGGGTCATAAATGTAAGAAATAATTTTTCCGTCTTTATTTAAAAAGTGACTATAAGTTTCTAGCAAATCTTTGTAAGTATATAATTTTTCTTCTCTGTTTTTTCCTTCATACATTGTATCTTGATATCCAATAATATTAGAAAAATGTATAATGTCGAAGCTTTTGTTTAACATATTTGGTAATACCCTAATATTACATTCTAATAATTGGATATTGGTATTGGGTAACATTCCTTGTAATTTCGTGTAGTTATCATCTTGCATATAATTTACAAAATCTTTTTGCTCTGAAAAATGGTATCCATCAAAGAAAAGTTTTTGACAAATTTGTCGCTTGTCAAAGTTTTGAAACATTTCTTGCCAAAATACTAGGGAAGACTCAGAGATGTTTTTCTTCATATATTCAAAAACTGTTGGGTGAAAGGCGAGACTTTCTAAAACATCATAGTATCCATTTAAAAATCCAAAATAAATTTCTTTTCGGTAGCCTGTTAGAATAAGCGCCATTTTTAATTCAGCATAAGGAATAGATAATGGGTTAATATCAAATGCTGTAACTGATTTAGCACCCATCAAAGCCATATCTAGACTTTGGTCAAAACTTCCATTAATAGTAAGACAGTCTTTTCCAGATACATCAATTTGATGAAATAGACCAACTAAATTTTCTGTTGCATAAGGGTATAGCATATACTTTTCCTTGCCTTCGCCGGTTAGTATTAAATTCTTTGCAATTTCAATAGATTTATTAATATTAGTCATAAAGTATCTCCTTTTTAGCAATTATTAAATTATAAACCAACACTTTTGTCAATATTAGGGATACTATGTTCTGATATAAGAAAAGAAATCAATAAATACTCGATTTCTTTCCTAAATAATATTGAGTTTTTTCTACATTTTTTATTTCTCTCACTCATTAAATAAAGTGTTCATATAGGTACCAAAAAACGAAGAAAATCAAGTGTTGTTTCTTATATTGCCTATATAACTTTATGTTATACTTATTTGCTTTACATAATTTATTTGCTTATCCTATCGTTTTGGTATAGAATATAATTAATTCCTGATGCAGTTTATAGGAAAAATAAATTGAAAAATATGGAGGTTCTAATGAAAGAATTAGTAGTAAATGAATCAACATTGAAAGATTCAGAAAAATATGTAGTAAATCACGAAGAAAGTAAAAAACTAACAGGAAAGCCATCTATCGACAAACCACACTTAAGATGGTTCCCAAAGGAATCGTATGAAACAGAATTACCCAAAGTTAATGCCTATCAATATATGAAAGAAAGAAATCAGCCATATCTAAATGATATCGTTTTACAATATTTTGGTAGAAATATCACCTATAGAGAGTTTTTTGAAAAAATTGACGAAACACAAAAAGCTTTTTCTAAACTAGGAGTTAAAGAAAATGATATCGTAACGATTATGTCTGTTAATAGTCCAGAACTAATCTATTCATTTTATGCATTAAACAAAATGAATGCAATTCCTAATATGATTGACCCAAGAACTACAAAGATTGGAGTGACAGATTATTTAAACGAAGTGCATTCTAAATATATGCTAATGCTAAATCTTTGTTATGATGTTGTTAAGAATGCAATTCCAAAAACTGAAATAGAAAAAGTAGTTGTATTATCACCAAATGATTCACTTCCATTTGGCCTAAAGCAAGCAAAAAACTTGAAAGATTATGTAGACCAAAAAAAGGGTGCTATACCATCTGTAAAATATGATGATACATTTATAAATTGGCATAATTTTATAAAAGCCGGACGAGATATCTCGAAAGTAGAAGATGCAGAGTTTAAAGCTAATCAACCTGCTTGTATCGTTCATACTGGTGGAACAACTGGAACACCAAAAGGTGTTATGCTAACTAACGAAAATATGAACGCTATGGTTGATGGTTTGGATTATGTACACGTTGACTTACAGAGACATCGTAAGTTTTTAAATGTTTTAGTTCCATTTGTTGCATATGGTGCCGTAAATGGAATTCATACAGCAGTTTCAAAAGGGTGGGTATCTAATCTAATTCCTAAAATGGATCAAGAAAAGTTCCCAGAATTAATTGCCAAAGAAAAACCAGAAATATGTTTAGGTGTTCCTGCATACTTTGATTCCTTGATGGAAAATAGAATTATGAAAAATCTCAATTTAGAATATGGTGTTAGTTATATTGTAGGTGGAGATGCTATGAAAAAAGAAAAAGAATTGGAACTAGACAGATTTATGTTAAAGCATAATGGTCGTATTATAAAAAAAGGTTATGGTTTAACAGAATGTGCTGCCTGTGCAACAGTTTCCAGTGATATTATTAATAGCATTGGTAGTGTAGGGTTACCACTTCCACGAAATTCTGTTTCTGCATTTGACCCAGAAACAGGTGAGGAAAAAAGTTATGGAGAATTAGGAGAATTATGTATTACTGGACCAACCGTTATGCTAGGCTATTATAATAATCAAGAAGCAACAGACGATATGTTAAAAGTTCACAAAGATGGAAAAGTTTGGCTTCACTCGCAAGATATTGGTTATGTTGCAGAAGATGGACAAGTATATCATCAGGATCGTATTAAACGTATGATTATTCGTAGTGGTTATAAAGTTTTCCCATCTGTTTTAGAAAATGTAGTAAGCAAATACCCTTGTGTTCAAAGTTGCTCTGCAATCGGAGTACCAAGTGTGACAGAAGGAAATGCACCTGTTGTTGTTTCTGTTTTAGAAGAACAATATCGTAATCAAGGGATGGAAGAAACAATTAAAGAAGAATTATATTCACTAATTAAAGAAAATTTACCCGATTATACTTACCCAGTTGATATCGTTTTCAAAGATTCTATGCCACTTACATCTGTTGGAAAAATTGATACAATGGCATTACAAAGAGATTATGTTGCTACTAAAGGAATTATTACGGAACAAGCGAAAGCTTTTTCTAAGTCGAGATAAAAAGTACTTGTTGCAGTACTTTTTTTTGCGTGGTATAATTTGAATATATAAAGATAAAGAAGTGTGATATTGTGAATTATAATATATATTTTTCGTTAACTAGCCTAGTTTATATTGTCCTTTTGGTGATTGTATTTTTTTCAAAAAAAAGACTTAAAACTTTAGAAAATAGAATTTATCAACGCTTAATTGTCGTCTCTCTAACTGGTGTTGTTTTAGAAATATCTCAAATATTTACATGTATGGTGATGGAGAAAATCCCCTTACTTAACGCTATAACCTCTAGACTCTTTTTAGTGAATATTTTATTATGGATTAGCTTATTGTTAGTTTATACTATTGTAATATCGTTTAACAAAAAGTATCATAAAAAATTGAGCCTAATTGTTTTTCTAATTTTCATCATATGTTCAGTAGGTTTTTTAGTATTACCAATCCAGTATTACTTTGAACCAACTAAAAGCCTATATTCTTACACCTATGGAATGAGTGTCGATTTACTAAAAATAGTATCCATTTCCTTCCTATTAATTTCAATAGCTTGTATGCTTCTACATATCAAAGAATTGCTAACAAAAAAGTATTTACCAGTTTTAATATATGCCGTTTTGTTCTTAATTTCAGGAATTATTCAAATTATAAAACCTACATTAGTACTTACTCAATCAGTTCAAATATTTACCACATTTTTGATGTACTTTACAATTGAAAACCCTGATTTAAAGATGATTGCAGAACTAGAACTTGCTCGTAATCAAGCAGAACGTGCTAATGCTGCTAAGACCGACTTTTTATCAAGTATGTCCCACGAGATTAGAACACCACTAAATGCTATTGTTGGATTTTCTCAAAGCTTATCGGAAGAGGATTTACCAGATAGTACAAAAGAAAAAGCGAGAGATATTTTAATGGCTTCTGATAACTTATTGGAAATTGTAAATGGAATCCTTGATATTTCCAAAATTGAGGCCAATAAGTTAGAAATTGTAAATACAGAGTATGATTTGCATAAAGTCTTTGATGAACTCGTACTACTGACCAAGGCTAGGATCGGGGAAAAGCCAATTGAATTTAGAACACATTTAGATGAAAGTGTCCCCGCGGTTTTATACGGAGATTATGTCAGATTAAAACAAATTATCTTAAATCTTTTAACCAATGCCGCTAAATATACCAAAGAAGGTTTTATTGATTTTAAAATCAGTACGATTCAAAGCGGAAAAGCTTGTAGACTAATTATTGCCGTTGAAGATAGTGGCATTGGTATTAAACAAGATAAAATTGATAAACTGTTTATGAAATTCGAACGATTAGATCTAGAAAAAAATATTACTATTGAAGGAACAGGGTTGGGTCTTGCCATTACGAAAAGATTAGTAGAATTAATGAAAGGTAAAATTGTTGCTCAAAGTGTCTACGGAAAAGGTTCTAAATTTACTGTTGCTATTGATCAGAAGATCGTTGCAGAAAAAGCAGTTGCAACCGAAACACAAATAGATATACCACTAAATGTTTCTGGTAAGAAGGTTCTACTAGTAGACGACAATAAATTAAATTTAAAAGTAGCTTCTATGTTACTTGGAAAGTATGGCCTTGCTATTACACAAACTTTAAGTGGATTTGAGGCAATCGACAAAGTCCTAGCAGGTGAAAAATATGATTTAATACTACTAGACGATATGATGCCTAAGATGAGTGGAGTAGAGACTTTAAAGAAACTAAAAGGAATTGAAGGTTTCGAAACCCCTGTCGTTGTTTTAACAGCAAACGCAATTTCTGGAATGAGAGAAAAATATTTGAAAGATGGTTTTCAAGATTATTTAGCAAAACCAATTGATAAAGTAGAACTAGAAAAAGTAATAAGAAAATATTTAAACTCATAATTTTTATGATATAATGAATTTGAAAGTAGCGAGGTGTAAGAATGAAAGATGTAAATTTTTTAATCACAAATGGGGCAGATGTCAATAAAAGCCTAGAATTATTTGGAGATATGGAAACTTATAATGCAACACTCCCTGACTTCCTATCAGGTTTAAAAGAAAAAATAGGACAATTACAAGCCTATAAAGCATCTGCTGATATGCAAAACTATGCCATAATTGTACATTCATTAAAAAGTGATGCCAGATATTTTGGGTTTATGGGACTAGGAGATATGGCCTATGATCATGAGATGAAAAGTAAAGCGAATGATTCAAATTACGTTTATGCAAATTTTGACTCTCTAATGGCTGAAGTTTCTCGGGTAATGAAAGTGGTAAGCCTTTATTTAGGAGTAGAGGATCAAGCACCCGTTGTTGCTCCTGAAGTAATTGGACCAAAAGAAAAACAAATTTTAGTAGTAGATGATTCCTCAGTAGTAATCTCCTTTGTTGAGAAAATATTTAATAACGACTATGATGTAATAACAGCCAAAGATGGAGCAGAAGCATTAAAGCTAATTGAAAATGATATAAACGGAAAAATTAGTTGTATGTTGCTTGATATTTATATGCCAAATGTAAATGGTTTTGGAGTATTAGAATATTTTAAAAGCCATAATCTATTTCCTAAAATCCCAGTTTCAGTAATTACAGGGGCTTATACACAAGAAGTCATTGATATGGTAAAACAATATGCAATAATAGATTTGCTTGCTAAACCATTTAATGAAGCAAATGTAAAAGATGTAGTAACAAGAACGATTGCAGCAAAAGAGCTATAATCGTTTTTTTCTTTTACAATATTGCTGTAAAATAAACTCTTTTTCGTTGACTTCTGCCTAAAACTAGATATATGATTATATTTAGACAGGAGTGGGGTATTTTGTTAACATACTATAGAAAACAAATGATAAAAAGTGGACTAATAATCGCTTTCATTTTAACCTTTGCCTTAACAGCAACTCATTATATATATTATAAATTTAAAGATACGAGAAATCAGGTTAATAATTCAAAATCACTGGAAGTAACTTTTCACGAAAAAGCAGGAGATAGCATAACTCTTACAAAGGTAACATCCATATCAGACTCTGTTGGCCTAAGCTCTCATGCTTATACTTTTACGATAAAAAATAATTTAGAAACACCAGTAAACTATAGTATTAAACTAGTAAAAGACAATGAGAAAATAGTAGAAGATGAATGTGGTGAATACCAGATTCCACAAAGTATTATCAAAGGGGCAATCCATAAAGAAAAAGAGGAAAACAAAATCTTTATGTTATCTGATTTAAAAGATGGAACGGTTTTATCGCGTAAATTAAAAGGAAAAGCGAGTATCTCTTATACAGTTCGTCTTTGGACAACCAACAACACTTTGCCATTAGATAGTGATATGCATTATCACGGGAAAATTCAAGTAGTGGAAAATGGAGTTGACATCGCAACAGCAATCTCACAATAAGATTCGCTGTTTTTTTCTTTACATCTTTTTAAAATAACGATATAATTTATATAGATGATGGGAGTGTATAAAATGGATGAAAGTAAGAAAAAAATAATTAGAAATGGATTTTTTATAATTTGTGCTATTTTGATGTTTATATTTGTCTCATATGCAGTTTTTGCCTTTTCAAAAGACGGAACGAAGGAAAACAAAATCTCAACAGGTACCTTAGTATTAACTTTAGATGAGTCTGCATCAAATGGAATTACTTTAGAAAATGCAGTACCAGTAACAGATGCGGATGGTCTTGCTAATGCACCTTATGTATTTTCTGTAGAAAACACAGGAACCCTAAAAGCAAATTATCAAATCGTACTAGAAAATGATGAAGATAAATACACCACAGACAATTGTCTAGACAAAAAGCTCCCTTGGCAGTCAATTCGCTATTCTTTTAGTAAAAATGGAGCAACACCACTGATTGGTACATTAGAGGACAATGAGGGTGTGTTTGACACAAGCATATTAGCACCAAATGAAAAAACAACATATACACTAAGATTATGGATTTCAGAAACTGCTCAAAATGAGGTGATGGGAACCCATTTTCACGGAAGAATAAAAGTAAAAGCAATACAAGAAGGTCATACCAACTATGAAACTGGAGAATAGACCGAACGGTCTTTTTTTCATAAATCTTTTTGTTTAGCGATATAATTAATAAGGATGTGATGAGTTTTGCGTATTGTAATAACAGCTGGCGGAACAGGAGGCCATATCTATCCTGCTCTTGCCATATTAGAAAAAATAAAAGAACAAGAACCAGGTAGTGAAATTTTATATATTGGAACAACAGATAGAATGGAAGCAGATATTGTTCCCAAATTAAAAATTCCATACGTTGGAATTGAAATGAAAGGGATTAATAGAAAAAATCTGATCAAAAATATCTCAGTGTATTTTACTTTTAAAAAAGCAATCAAAAAGGCGAAAGAAGAAATAGAAAAGTTTCATCCAGATATTGTAGTCGGAGTAGGAGGCTATATTAGTGCTCCTGTCATTATTGCCGCTCATAAATTAAAGTATAAAACGCTAATCCACGAACAAAATTCTACACCAGGAGTTTCCAATCGCTATATCTCTAAATATGTAGATCGAGTTTGTGTATCGCTTCCTGATACCATTACGAAGTTTGAGGGGAATAAAGCAGTCTATACAGGAAATCCAAGAAGTGAACAAATTTTAGATACCAAAGCAATTGATAAAAGAAAATTTGGTTTAGATGAGTCTCGTAAATTAGTAGTAATTGTAATGGGATCACTAGGAAGTACAACGATGACAGAAAAGCTAAAGGAGTTAATTCCCGCTTTTTCAAATAAACCTTATCAAGTAGTGCTAATTACAGGTAAAAATTATTATAAAGAATACGAAAACATTAAGGTACCATCAAATGTTGCCATCCTGCCTTATATAGATAATTTAATAGAACTCTTAAAAAAGACAGATTTATTAGTTTCACGTGCAGGAGCATCAACCATTGCAGAAATTACAGCAATTGGACTTCCTTCCATCTTAGTACCATCTCCTTATGTAACAGAAAACCATCAAATGAAAAATGCCCAAGAATTAGAAAAAATAAATGCCGCTAAAATATTAGAGGAGAAGAATTTTTCAAAAGATACATTAATCCCTATGATCGATGAAGTTTTAAACGATACAGGTTTATATAAAAGTATGAAGTTAAGCACCAAAAGTTTAGGAGTTAGCGATTCCGCAACGAAAGTTTATCAAGAAATCAAGAAGGTAATTGGAGAGTAGTTATGAAAGAATTTTTAAATGAAGTAGAAAAACAAAATATTGGCAAAATAGAAAGTGATGTATTCTTAAGTAACTATACAACATATAAAGTTGGGGGGCTAGCAAGTTGCATTATATACCCAAAAAACATAGATAAACTAGTAGACCTAACAAAACTAATTAAAAAGTATCAATTAAAATATAAAATATTAGGCAAGGGTTCGAATCTATTGTTCAGTGATCGAAAGTATGAAGATGTTCTAATCAGTCTAAGCAACTTAAATCATCTTGAAATTATAAATAATAAGATAACAGTAGGAGCAGGTTATTCGTTGATGCGTCTATCTAGAGATGCTATGAAGAAATCTTTAACAGGCCTAGAGTTTGCTGCAGGGATCCCAGGAACTATTGGGGGAGCAGTCTTTATGAACGCAGGAGCTTACAAAAGTGATATGGGTTATATTGTAGCAAGTGTAAAAGTTTTAACACCAGATTTGCGTATTATTGAATTAACAAATTCAGAACTCGATTTCCATTATCGTTCTTCCTTTTTTCAAAAACATAAAGACTACATTATTTTAGAGGCAACTCTTCGGTTAAAATATGGAAAGAAAAAGGCAATTGAAGAAGTGATGGATGAAAGAAAAAAAAGAAGAGTAGAGACGCAACCCCTAGATTTTCCATCTGCAGGCAGTGTATTTAGAAACCCAGAGAATATGCCAGCAGCAGGGAAACTAATTGAAGATGTGGGACTAAAAGGTCTAACAAAAGGGGGAGCCCAAATTAGTACGAAACATGCAAACTTTATTATAAACGCAGGTGGCGCTAGCGCAGATGATATTAAAAGTCTAATTGAGTTTGTCCAACAAACTATAGAAGAGCATTATAAAGTTAAACTAAAAGTAGAACAAGAATTTGTAAATTGGGAGTAGAGATATTGTGGCAAAAAAAATAGTAAAAAAGAAAAAACTAAGAGTATTTCGCTTACTTCTAATAATCATATTATTAGGAATGGTTTTTTTTGCTGGTTATTTATATCTCAATACAAAAATTAAAAATCTTATAATAACAGGAAATAATTATCTAACAGATGATGAAGTAATGGTGCAGGCAGAACTGCTTGATTACCCTAGCTTTTATTTGACAACAAAGAAATCAATTACAAAAAAATTATCAAAAAATCCGTTAGTAAAAAAAATAAAGATAAAG
The DNA here is from genome assembly GCA_910583685.1 of uncultured Bacilli bacterium. GTDB lineage: Bacteria > Bacillota_I > Bacilli_A > RF39 > UBA660 > MGBC119817. The sequence goes on along the minus strand of CAJTXY010000001.1, from coordinate 15,709 downwards.
CGTTCCTTCTATCATATCTTAACTATCGAAATAGAAGAACATCAACCATTATTTATCAAAAAAGAAAATAATAAAGTAGTACTAGATGATGAAAAGGAAATAGAATTAAATAAAAATACTAGAATTCCGACTTTAATGAATTATGTACCAAATACAAAATATAAAAAATTCGTTCAAAAAATGGCCAAAATTAATAAGGACATCTTAGGAAAAGTCTCGGAAGTTCAGTATCAACCAAATGAACACGATAAAGACCGCTTTTTATTATATATGGATGACGGAAACAGTGTCTATTTAACATTAACTAAATTTGATATGATAAATTACTATAATGATGTTCTAACTCAGCTGGAAGGAAAAAAAGGGATCCTTTATCTAGATTCTGGAAATCATTTTAAGATTATGGAGTAACAAATGAGAGACAAAATTTTAAGTAAAACCAAATATATCTTTTTCTTTTTTTCCTTTTTAATTTCTTACTTGTTTTTAAGAAAAGTATCAGCAGACGAAACGTGGAGTTATGGCTTTTCCTATAATATTGCAAGTGGACTCGTTCCTTACCAAGACTTTAATATGATTGTACCACCTGTATTTTCATTCCTATTTTCAATAGGACTTTTCTTTTATAAGGGCATTTTAATGTTTCATATTGAGCAAGCACTGCTGATGGTGGTAATTTGTTATTTATTAGAAAAGTTAACAAAAGAAAAATCGGTAATTCTTATTTTTTTACTTATATTATTACCAATAGTCAATGGACTGCCAACTTACAATACGCTCTGTTGTTGCATCGTTTTAGCTTTAATTTATGCAGAAAAAAGGAAGGCCAAAGACCTAGAAATTGGCCTCCTGTTAGGCCTCATTTTATTTACAAAACAATCGATTGGTTTTTTGATCCTATTATGCGGATGCTATCTTGTAAAGAATGATAAAGAAAGATTGAAGAAAAGATGTTTAGGAGTAGCAATTCCCACGTTCTTTATTTTTACATATCTTTTATTAGCAGGAAATTTCAATGATTTCATAGATCAATGTTTTTTAGGAATGTTTGAGTTTTCCAAAAATGGAGAATCAGTAGCAATATGGAGGCCTATTTCTATAATTGTAATTTGGATTGCCTTCCTATTTTATTTTAGAAAACAAAAATATGAAACAGAGTGGATTTACGCAGTGGCCTTTTATTTTATATGTTTTCCACTCTTCGATTTATTACACTTTTTATTGGGATTATTTATAATACTAACGGCAATAATAGCACATAGTGATTTTTTGTTTAATTACCACTTAGAAAAATTTTTCTTATGGCTGATCATCTTGTTTCCAATAGGAAATATGCTGGTAACCTTAAATGCGAAAGGAGTCTACCCTAATCATATTAGAAATTATGAATACCGTTATTTAAATCCTATGGAATACCATAATGCAGAAACACTAAAAGAATATAGTGACAATCATTTGGAAGAGGACATTATAATTTTATCTAGTACATCTTATATTTTTAAATTAAGTAATCATCGTAGAATTGAAAAACTAGATTTAATCAATAGGGGGAATTGGGGAAAAGACGGAACTAAAAAAATGATAAAAGCAATTCAAAAGAAAAAAAGCACATTATTTTTGATCAATAAAGAAGAATTAAACTATTCAACTCAAACTGACAAAGAGGTCTTAAAATACATAATAAAAAACGGAAAAAGGGTCGATAAGGTCCTATATTTTGACGTTTATCAACTAAATTAATCAAAAAACTTTGAAAAGTAAAAAAGTTATAGTATAATGAATTATGATAGTAGGGAAGGAGAAGATGAGATGAGGACAATATATACTGGAATTGATTTGGGCTCAGATAGTATAAAAATTGTTGTTGCAGATAAACTGAACAAGAAATTTCACATCTTAGCTGCCTCATCACATCCATCATCAGGAATCAAAAAAAGGCAAATTGTAAACACCAAAGATGCAGTTGCTAGTCTGAAAAAATGCATCTTAGAAACAGAAGAGATGTTGGGTGCGACTTTGAAAAAAGCAATTGTGTGTGTGCCAGAAGAAGATTTAACAATTACCATTGTCACTGGAAAGGTAGAGCTTGCAGAAAAAAAAGTAACAGGGGAAGATGTAAACCGTGTGCTAAAAGATGCCTTGCTAGGAAAAATTGAAGAAGATCAAGAGTTAATCACAGCAATGCCAATTCATTTTACTGTGGGAGAAGAAATGGTAAAGGATCCAAAAGGCTTAAGCGGAGACACCTTAGAAATGAAAGCAGTAATTACAACAGTACCCAAGGAACCATTATATCGATTATTAGAAGTTGTAAAATTAGCAGGTCTAGAAGCAGTAGATGTTGCCTTTCATACAACTGGAGACTATTTCGAAGTAAGAAGTGAGCGTATCGATAGTGAAGTAGGGGCGATCGTAAATATTGGAAAAGAAATAAGTACGGTATCTGTTTTTAATAAGGGAATTATGATAAAAAGTACAAAAGTTCCAGTAGGAAGCTGCTTTGTAGATAAAGATATTGCATATGTCTACAAAATAGAAGAAAATACAGCAAAAAAACTGAAGGAAGAATTTGCAACAGCAGTAATGCGATACGCAGACAGCAATGATGTTTACGAATTGACAATGGATGATGAAAAAAAAGAAATAGAACAAACCGAACTATCAAGAGTAGTAGAATCACGTGTTTATGAAATCCTAAAACTTGTAAAAAAAGAGTTAAAGGCCTTAACAAATAGAGAAATCCGTTATATAATTATAACAGGAGGTCTTAGCGAACTCGCGGGATTTCAATATGCAGTAGAAGATATTTTAGAAAGAAGTGCAAAAGTTTGTAACATCTCGACAATTGGAGTAAGACATAATAAGTATTCTAGTGTTTTAGGCGTATTAAAGTATTATGATGATAAATTGCGTTTGCGTGGAAAACATAAGAGTATGTTTACAGAAAGTGATGCTGATTTATTGTTAAAAGAAAAAAAACAAGAAATTTCAAATGAACATATTATCAATAAAGTGTTTGGACATTTTTTTGACAATTAAGGAGGATTAAGGTATGAATGGATTAGAAATGGATCAATTAGCCAAAATTAAAGTAATTGGCCTTGGTGGTGGCGGTGGAAATGCCGTAAATAGAATGGTAGAATCAGGTGTAAAAGGAGTAGAATTTATTGTTGCAAATACAGATTTGCAAGTTTTAAATAATTCGAAAGCTGATGTAAAAATCCAAATTGGTGCATCACTTACAGATGGACTTGGAGCAGGGGCAAAACCAGAAATTGGAAAAGAAGCAGCCCTAGAATCAAAAAAAGAGATTGAAGATGCTCTAACAGGTGCAGATATGGTATTTGTTACTTGTGGAATGGGTGGAGGAACTGGGACAGGAGCAGCACCAGTTGTTGCAGAGATTGCACAAGCATTAGGAGCCCTTACAGTAGCAATTGTTACAAAGCCATTCTCATTTGAAGGTAAGAAAAGAATGCAGAATGCAATTGCCGGAATTGATGAGCTAAGAAAACACGTAGATACATTGATTATTATTCCAAATGATCGTCTAAGAGAAATTATTGACAAAACAACACCAATGTTAGAAGCCTTTAAAGAAGTAGATAATGTACTTCGACGTGGTGTACAGTCAATCTCTGATTTAATTGCAGTAGTAGGACTTGTCAACCTTGACTTTGCCGATGTAAAAGCGGTAATGAAGGATTCTGGAAATGCTATTATTGGAATTGGTATAGGAATGGGAGAAGATAGAGCCATAGAAGCAGCAAAACAGGCAGTATCATCACCATTATTAGAAACATCAATAAATGGTGCCACAGATGCTATTATTAATATTACGGGAGGAGTAAACCTAACTTTATTTGAAGCAGAACAAGCAGCAGAAGTAGTTCGTTCCGCATCCAATACCGATATTAATACAATTTTTGGATCTGTAATCAATGAAAACTTATCAGACGAAGTTATCGTAACAGTAATTGCTACTGGTTTTGATAAAAATGCTCGTCTTAAACAAAAAGCACCAGAAGCGGTGCAACAACCAGTATATTCTAACGTTCAACAACCTCGAAGAGCAACTCGTGTAGAACCAGAACCAAGTTATGTTACAACAACCGAAGTTGTAGAAGATACTACAAACGATGATAATGATGGAGATTATGACTTACCACCATTCCTAAGAGATAGGAACTACTAAAGAGCAGAGTAGCTCTTTTTTTATTTTATAAATTGCTTTATAATTCGCAAGACGTAAAGAGGCTGTTCTAAATAGCTATAGTGAGAAGCTTTGCGAACACAAATAAGTGCAGCATCTGGAATTTTTTTTGCCATATAGCATCCATCAGAAAGTGGAGTATCACAATCATATTCCCCCCAAATTAGCAAAACTTCTGCCTCCACACTTTTAAGATACCCTTTTAAATCTTCTTGGATTATATTCCGAAATGTCTTCATCATTTGTGGTGGCAAGGCCTGATAATCTGCGGATGAAAACTTTTTTAATAACCATTTTTGATAACGATCTCTTATCTTATTAGGAAGTAGATATTTTAAACGTTTGAGAACTTTGTAGACAGTTTGACGAATAAGTTTCAAAATACCTTTATGAGGTTTAATCCCAGCAGCATCTATCAAAATGATTTTTTTACAATTCACTTTGTAAAGACCTGCTAGTAAAATAGCAATTCTACCGCCAAAAGAGTGGCCAATAATAATGGGATTTTTAATATTCTTAGCCTTTAGAAAATCTTGGAAGAATATACCATAATGATAAATAGTAAGATCTTCTCCTGGGAAAGTACTTTTGCCAAAACCAGGATAATCGAAAATGTAAACAGTGTAATCTTTTGCCAAATAAGAAACCAAGAAATCAAAAGTATGTCTAGTATCACCCCAACCAGGTAGAATGACAATAACATCCTTTGCACAACCATATTTTCTATAGTATAAAGTCATATCATTATTTTTATAATACATAACAATCACCTATAGTAATCTATGTAAAAGCAAATGATCTGTTCATTAGAAAGTAAATTTATAAAACTGTAAAATATCATTGTATTTTTTATAATAGTTATGGTATACTAAAAATGTCTAAGAAATGCGAACAGACTTAATATAAAACCGACTAAATTGACGATAAGGGAGCCGGGAATGATTTGCTGGTGTTGAACGCCTACAGTTCGTAGGAATCCTAAAGGCTTATCACGGGGCACCCACCTGTACGTAAGGACAGGTTTTATCGTTAGTCTAAGACGCTTTCTTAGACTTTTTATATAGAAAAATTTATATAAGTAAAAAAAGAGTTGACTTTTTCAAGTTTTTTTCATATACTTATAACAGTCGAGAAAAGGAAAGAGATGTTTATATCCACCTGACCGCGAATAGTGGTAGGTTAAAAGCCAAAAAATATAAAATTTTATATTGGTTTTTAAAGTGGATATAATGATTGTATTCACTTTTCTTAATTTATGGAGGTGTTAATTATCGCAAACAATAAAAATAACATGATGATTAACGAGCAAATCAAAGCAAGAGAAGTATTAGTAATAGGACCAAATGGAGAACAAGTTGGTATCAAGAGTATCAATGATGCCTTAACATTAGCCCAATATGCATCTCTTGATTTAGTTCTGATCAGTCCGAATGCCACGCCACCTGTTTGTAAAGTAATGGATTATAACAAATATCGTTATGAGAAGCAAAAAAAGGAAAAAGAGGCATTAAAACGTCAACGTGCCAATATGTCTGAATTAAAAGAGTATCGTTTGTCTCCGACAATTGATATTGGAGATTTTGAGACAAAGCTTAGAAATGCACTAAAGTACTTGCAAAAAGGAGATCGCATTAAATTAACTGTACGCTTTAAAGGACGACAAATGGCTCATACAGAATTAGGTCGTGAAGTTATTATGCGTTTTATTGAAAAAACAAAAGACTATGCCGATATTGACCAGCAACCAAAGTTGGATGGTAGAGTAATGTCTTGTGTATTAGTGCCTAAAAAAGAAAAATAGTAGGAGGAAATAAGTATGCCAAAAATGAAAACACATAAAGGAACAAAGAAAGTTCTAAAGGTGAGAAAAGGTGGAACCATCAGTATTGGTAGACCAGGTAGCCGTCATAATACAGGTAAAAAATCAAGTGCCATCAATCGTAAAAATAGAAAAGGGTCTACTTTAAGTAAAGCAGATCAAAATCGTTTACAAAATATTATTAAATAATAAAAGGAGGAGTATAAAATGGCAAGAGTAAAAAATGGAGCAGTTACAAAAGCTCGTCATAAAAAAGTATTAAAACAAGCCAAAGGTTATTTTGGAAGTAAGCATAGACTATATAAAACAGCAAAAGAACAATTAATGCATTCAGGACAATATGCTTATCGTGACCGTAAACAAAAGAAAAGAGAGTTCAGAAAATTATGGATTACTAGAATTAACGCTGCATGCCGTGAAAACGGAATTAGTTATTCTAGATTTATTGAAGGATTAACAAAAGCAGGTGTGGAAGTAAACCGTAAGATGTTATCAGAAATTGCAATCAATGATCCAAAGATGTTTTCAGAATTTGTAAAAATTGCAAAAGATGGAAAAGAAGGAAAAATTAGCAAAAAAGAAGTTGCACAATTAGCAGAAGTAACAATCCAAGGTGGTGCGAAAAAAGAGACTATCAAGGATGATAAAAAAGAAAGCAAAAAAGCAGCAAAAAAAGAATCAACAACTACTGATTACAGCAAGATGTCAGTTGCCGAGTTAAAAGAAGCAGCAAAAGCACAAGGAATTAAAGGGGCAACTACAATGAAAAAAGCGGAATTAATTGAAGCTTTAAAATAATAAACATATTGGTGAATTTAAATGCCTAGTGCCTACGGGTGGCATTTATTAGAAGCTAATAGAAGAAAAACGAAAAGGAGAATTTTAGATATGACAATTGTATCAATGAATTATTTATTAGAATCAGGTGTACATTTTGGACACCAAAAAAGAAGATGGAATCCTAAAATGAAGGAATACATCTATACAACTAGAGATGATATTTATATTATCGATTTACAAAAAACAGTAAAAAAACTAGAAGAAGCATATGAAGCAATGAAAAAAATTGCGGAAGATGGTGGTAAATTCCTATTTGTTGGAACAAAAAAACAAGCACAAGAAGCTTGTGAAGAGGCCGCTGTTAGAACAAATATGTATTTTGTAAACGAAAGATGGTTAGGAGGAACACTAACAAACTTTAAAACAATTCGTTCTCGTGTTAGAAGAATGGATGAAATCGATAAAATGGAGTCTGACGGAACTTTTGATTTACTACCTAAAAAAGAAGTAATTAAAATTAAAAAAGAATACGAAAAATTAAATCGTAACTTAAGAGGAATTCGCGAAATGAAGAAACTTCCTCAAGCATTAGTAATTGTAGATCCTAGAAAAGAAGATATCGCCATTAAAGAGGCACATATTTTAGGAATTCCAGTATTCGGTATTGTAGATACAAACTGTGATCCTGATGTAGTAGATTATGTAATTCCAGGAAATGACGATGCGGTTCGTGCTGTAAAACTAATTATCGGTTCTCTTACAAATGCGATTGCCGAAGTAAATGGAAATGAAGTAATTGACTATGTAACAGAAGAAGATAAACAAAAAGCAACTAAGAAAGAAGCAAAAAAGGAAGAAAAAGCAGTAGTAGCTCAAGAAACAACAAAAGAAGAAGTAAAAAAAGAAGAACCAGCAGAAGTAAAAGAGGAAACAACTGACTTAGAGAGTATGACTTTAGCAGATTTAAAAAAGATAGCAAAAGAAAAAGAAGTTAAGGGATACTCTACAATGAAAAAGCAAGAACTAATTGATGCATTAAGATAAAAAGGAGGGTGGTAGGTATACACCCTTTTTTTGAATAAAACGAAAACGAAAATGAAAGAGGAGGATTACTATGTTTAAAGCAAGTGATGTAAAAGAATTAAGAGAAAAAACAGGGGCTGGAATGCTTGATTGTAAAAAAGCATTGGAAGCAACAGAAGGACAAATGGAAGCTGCTATTGATTGGTTAAGAGAAAAAGGAATTGCCAAAGCAGCAAAAAAAGAGTCAAGAATTGCAGCAGAAGGGTTATGTGCAATTAAAACAGAAGAAAATACAGCAGTAGTATTAGAAGTAAACTCTGAAACAGACTTTGTAGCTAAAAATGAAGAATTTGTAAACTTTGTAGATTATTTAGCAACATTGATCTTAAAAAACAATGCCAATACAGTAGAAGAAGTTTTAAAAATAGAGGATGCTGGAGAGACATTAGAGCAAAAATTAGTGGCTCTTACTGCAAAAATTGGAGAAAAAATCAGTTTCCGTCGTTTTGTAAAAGTACAAAAACAAGAAAACGAGCAATTTGGACCATACTTACATATGGGAGGAAGAATTGCAACTTTAGTTGTAACACAAAATGCAACAGAAGAAGTTGCCAAAGATGTTGCAATGCACGTTGCAGCAATGAACCCAATTTGTGCACGTCGTGATGAAATGCCAGAAGACGTATTAGAGCATGAAAAGAAAGTGATAAAAGAACAAGTAATGAATGAAGGGAAACCAGAAGAGATTGCCGAAAAAATGGTTGCAGGAAGAATTAATAAATTCTATAAGGAATCTTGCTTAGAAGAACAAGAGTTTATCAAAGATACTTCAGTAACTGTTAGTGAGTTTGTGAAGAATAACGGCGGAGAAATCGTATCTATGACACGTTTCGCTGTTGGTGAAGGAATTGAGAAAAAAGAAGAAAACTTTGCTGATGAAGTGATGAATCAAATCAATGGTTAATTGTTGGAGAAGTGATGAAAAAAGCAGTACTTTTCCTAATAATGACATTTTGTATTACAGGCTGCTCCATCCAAAAGATAGAGGAGCAAACAGATGCCGAAAAATTTGCAATTGAGTATAACATAAGCAAAAACAATCCTTTTCATTATATTTCAATAGAAAAATCCCTTACGATTTTTACAGAGGGAAATGGTATGTTTTTTTTAGGAAACCCAGATGAGGAATGGTCAAGATTATCTGCGAAAGTATTAAATGAAGCACTAAAAAAGACCAAAGTAGAAAAAGTTTCTTACATTAATTTAAAGATAGCAAGAAAAAAGCAGCCTCAGAAATATAAGAATTTAATAAAGAAAATAACACCAGCTTTAAAAGAAGATGAGACTTTAAAAACACCAGCTTTATTTTTTATAAGAGATGGGAAAATTGTCTCTTACAGCTTGGATTATGAGAAAATTACCAAAGGTAATGAAGAGGGATTTACAGCAAAGGAACGAAAGAAATTGCAAGAAAAATATATAGAATTAATAAAAAAATATCAAAAGAAGGAAGCAAGTTAAGCTTCCTTTTCTACTTTAAAATAAAATATTTCTTTTCATTCTCATAAACTTATAATATAATGATAACAAGGGAGAGTGAATGCGATGGAAAATAAAATTATTCCAGAAAGTATTGAAAAATTTGATAAAACAATAGAAGCTTTAGAAAAGAAATTTGCAACGGTGCGTGCAGGACGTGCTAATCCATCAAGCCTTGACGGTGTTATGGTAGATTACTATGGAAGTATGACACCACTGAAACAATTAACTACAATATCTGTACCAGAGGGAAATCAGTTATTAATTAAGCCATTTGATAAAAGTTGTCTTGCTGCTATTGAAAAGGGAATCATTGCTGCAAATTTAGGATATAATCCTAGTAATGATGGAGAAACAATCAGAATTGTCATCCCACCATTAACAGAAGAAAGACGAAAAGAATTAACAAAACAAGTAAAAGCAATGAGCGAAGAAGGAAAAGTGAGCGTTCGTAATATTCGTCATGAGGCCATTGAAAAATTAGAAAAGGAAGAGTTGCCAGAAGACATAGAAAAAGGAATGGAAAAAGAAATTCAAGATCTAGTAAATACATATAACAAAAAAATAGAAGAAATGTTAAAAGTAAAAGAACAAGATTTATTAACAGTATAAAAAGTAATGACAAAAGAAAGAAAATATGTTAAAATAAGCATATCGATGTTGATTAAGAAGTAGTAGTAAATAATTCTTTTTAAGAGACCTTGTGGCTGGTGAAAACAAGGAAAGATAGTTTATGAATTCGTCTTAGGAGTCCTTATTAATAGTAAGCGTAATTCTTGCGTTAAAAGATTTAAGTGTATAGTAATAACTATAAATTAAGGTGGTACCGCGGAGAAATCCGTCCTTAAATTTATAGTTTTTTTAATTGCTATTTGTAAGGGCAAAAGGAAGTAAATAGAAAGATAAAGGAGTGAAAACTTGTGGAAAATAAGAAATTTGATGAAATTAAACAGCTAATTGAAATTGATAAAAATAGCATTAATGATTTAAAAGAGGTAAATGATTTAAAGGTAAAATACCTTGGAAAAAAAGGACTTATTTCAGAGTTGAATGCAGAAATTCGTAATATTCCAAACGAGGAAAAGCGTGAATTTGGACAAAAAGTAAATGAGGTGAGAAATCTTTTTACTGAGTTTTATGAAGAGAAGAAGAATGAGTTAGAAGAGGCAATCCTAAATGAAAAACTTGCGAAAGAAGCACTAGATATTAATCTTCCTGCCACAAAAATACCAACAGGATCTCCCAACATTTTAGAAAAGTTAATAGAAGAAGTAGAAGAGGTATTTATGTCAATGGGCTATGATGTAGTAGATGGGCCAGAAATCGAGTATGACAAATACAATTTCGAAATGTTAAATATACCAAAAGGCCATCCTGCAAGAGATGCACAAGATACCTTTTATTTAGAAGGAGAAGAAATACTACTTCGTAGTCAAACCTCCCCAGTACAAGTAAGAACAATGTTAGAGGGAAAAGGAGAAATACCTATACGAATGATTTGTCCAGGAAAAACATATCGACGAGATGATGATGATGCAACACACTCTCATCAGTTTATGCAAATAGAGGGCTTATTAGTGGACAAAAATATCAGCTTAAGTGATTTAAAAGGGACAATTGATGTAATTGCCAAACGTTTATTTGGAGAAGAAGTGGAGTCTAGATTTAGGCCAAGTTATTATCAATTTACAGAGCCTAGCGTAGAGGTGGACATTACTTGCTTCAATTGTAAGGGAGATGGATGTAATCTTTGTAAGAAAACTGGTTGGATCACTGTTGCTGGTGCAGGGATCGTTCATCCAAATGTTTTAAAAATGGCAGGGTATGATCCTAAAGTATGGAGTGGATTTGCCTTTGGCTTTGGAGCAGAACGTTTAGCAATGTTAAAATATGACATCAATGATTTAAGAGTTTTCTATAATACAGACTTAAGAGAAAGCAAAGTATTCGATAGAAAGGATAGTGACTAAAATGATTAGCCTAGAATGGGTAAAAGATTATATTGATATTTCTGATCAGGATTTAGAACAACTAGCAGTCAAAATTACACAAGCAGGAATCAATGTTGAAAAAGTAATTACAAATCATATTGATCATTTGGTGATCGGCCAGATAGCAGAATGCGATCCTCATCCTGATAGTGATCATATGCACATATGTAGAGTAAATGTAGGAAAAGAAGAGCTAGAGCAAATTGTCTGTGGAGCTCCTAATGTTAGGAAGGGACTAAAAGTAATAGTAGCTCTACCAGGTGCTGTTTTACCAGGAGATTTTGAAATTAAAAAAAGTAAATTACGCGGAGTAGAATCAAATGGTATGATTTGTGCCTTGTATGAGTTGGGATTAGAAGAAAAAACAGAGGAGACTTATGCAAAGGGAATAGAGGAATTAGGAGACGATGCGATTGTTGGAAGTGATCCCATTGTATACTTAGGTCTTGCTGATACATTATATGAATTAGATATTCATAAACATAGAAACAATGATTGTTATTATCACATCGGGTTTGCCTATGAAATTGGAGCAATATTAAATAGACGAGTACACTTACCAGAGCTTTCTTTTGAAGAAGAAAAAGAAAAGGTAGAAAATCACTTTAGATTAAAAGTAGAAACGGAAAAATGTCCATATTATTTAGCAAAAATGGTAACAGATGTTGTAATTGGAGAAAGTCCTGAATTCATAAAAAAACGCTTGATGGCAGCAGGAATGCGACCAATTAATAATGTGGTAGATATTTCTAACTATGTAATGCTCGAATTTGGACAGCCACTTCACTTCTTCGATAAAGAGAAACTAGGAGATGAAGTCATTGTAAGAGATGCAATAGAAAAAGAACAAATGGTAACATTAGATGGAAAAAATAGAACTTTAAAAAATAGTGATATTGTTATTACGAATGGCAAAAGTCCCGTTTGTATCGCTGGTGTTATGGGCGGAGAAGATACAGAAGTAACAGAAAAGACCAAAACAATATTAATAGAGTCAGCTATATTCGATCCTGTTAGTATTCGTTATACAGCATCTCACCTAGACTTGCGAAGTGAAGCATCTATTAGATATGGAAAAGGTTTAAGCTATGAATATACAGAAATGGCAATAAATAGAGCGTGCCATCTTTTACAAAAATATGCGAAAGCTAAAATTTTAGCAGGAACAGTAAAATATGAGAAGATAGACAAAACACCTAAAAAGGTAGAATTTGCTCCAGCCGATGTTAATAAAATGCTAGGAATCACAATCAGCGAAGAGGATATGAAAGTAGAATTGGAAAGACTAGAATTTGCCTACGAACTAAAAGAAGGACAATTCATTGTGACCATTCCACCAAGGAGACTGGATATCGATCCTAATGTTAATGATATAGCAGAAGAAATAGGTAGACTTTATGGTTATCATAATTTAGTAAGCACCTTACCAAAAGTCCCAATTAGAAGAGGAAAATACATAGGAGATGTAAAATATCGTAAAATAATTTCTAAAAGGCTTCGTTCTTTAGGATTAAATGAGGCAAAAACATATACATTGACATCAAAAGCAATGGCAGAGTTATTTGATTATGAACAAAAAGAGAAAGCCGTCCTACCAAACCCAATGAGCCTAGATAAAAGTGTTGTAAGAACCAGTCTTCTTCCTTCCTTATTAAATGTATATTATTATAATAAAACCCGTAAAGTAAATGACATAATGATTTATGAAATTGCCAAAACTTACGATAAAAGTTATCAGGAGGAGAGTAAAATTGCCATTTTAATGAAAGGAAACTATTTGAATAATAATTGGCAATTCTCTGCCAAGGTAGATTTCTATTTATTGAAGGGTATTGTTGAAAACCTTCTTACATATTTAGGATTTCAAAATAGGTATCACTTTGAAATGGGCCAAATTCCTAATATGCACCCAGGAATGTCTTGTAATATTACCTTAGATAGGGAAATAATTGGTATGATGGGAAGAATACATCCAAAAACCTGCAAAGATGAAGTTTATGGATGCGAAATCTCATTAAATGCCCTTATGAGAAAAGTAAAACCTTTAAAATATAAAGAGGCATCTAAATACCCAGAAATTAGTAAGGATTTAGCCTTTGTAGTAGATAAAGACATTTCCTCAGGAGAAATAGAAAAACTAATTAAAAAAGCAGGAGGGCGTCTTCTCCAAAAAATAGAAGTTTTTGATGTTTATATTGGAGACAAAGTAGCCTCTGATAAAAAATCAATTGCCTTTAATTTGACATTTATGGACGCAAACAGGACTTTAACAGACGAGGAAGTAATGGAAATATTTAACCGTATCATAGAGCAGGTGGAACAGTCTTTAAATGCAAAATTACGTGATGAATAAAAGTACTATTATCAATTTAGTGCTTTTTTATTTCGTAAACAATATGTAAAGAGCAAGGAGATAGCCTCTAGCAAAAAAATAGATTCTATATTATGATAGAGCAAAGAAGGGTGATATTGATGAAAGAAAGAAAAACTAGTAAAGGACAAATAACTATAATTATAATACTGTTATTGCTATTAATTGCCAATATATCTTACATTGCCTATGATAAATTTATGCTAGAAAAGAATACAGAAAAAGAAGAAAAGCCAAGAAAAGAGGAAAAACAAGAAGACGAGGACATTATAAGACCCCTTTCCCTTGCAGAACAAAAAATATTACTAGAACAAATAAAAGGCTATAATAAGAACCTTGCCTATGCTTACCCAATTAGCCATATTAGCAAACTAAGTAATCAAGAGATATTACTATTTGCATATAAGAATATGGAAAATAAAAATCAAAAAGAGTTTATGCAAGCCGATATAAAAAAGATAATAGAGTACTACTTTGGAAAAGAAAACAATATAGTTTATGAAACGATTTACTGTGATAAGAATGATGGGGAATTATATGTATATAATAATACTACCAAAATATATACAAGCTCTACCCACGGCCATGGGGGAGGAGGAGTCTATAATGCCACTTCATACTACATAGATGGCGAGGTAAAAAACGAGGCAGAATATATTATAAAGGTACACCTAATCTATGACCGATATTGCGGTGATACATGTGGCCCACTTTTGAAGTATTATAGGAATAAAGAAGATGCCAAATCAGGACAGAATCCTATTATTACCAGAGAAGAGGAGAAAGAATTAACAAAAGAGGACTATGAGAAAGTAAAAAGTGAATTAGAAACAACCATCTACCATTTCCAGAAAGATAAAAATGGAAATTATGGACTAATCAGTGTAGAAATCGAAAAATAATAGAAATATTAGTTGCAACGATAGCATAAATTGTGTTATAATTATAAACGTCAAAAAAGTGATCCGCTGTAACTTATTTTATATGATCTCTGGTTAAAGAAAGTGAGGAAAAATCTATGAACGTAATTGACAAAATCAATGAAAAACAAATGAGAAAAGATATTCCTGAATTTCGCGTTGGTGATACTGTTCGTGTTGATGTAAAAATCATTGAAGGAAAAAGAGAACGTATCCAAGCATTTGAAGGAATTGTAGTATCAAGAAAGGGTGGCTCTGTTTCAGAAACATTTACAGTACGTAAGGTTTCAGCAGGTGTTGGAGTAGAGAGAATCTTCCCAGTAAATTCACCTAAAATTGCAAAAATTACAGTAGTACGTAAAGGAAAAGTAAGACGTGCAAAATTAAATTTCTTGAAAAATTATGTTGGTCAATACAGAATCAAAGAAAGAGGACAAAAATAAGGACAAAGGCCTTATTTTTTCTGTATAAGAATATGAAAGAATTTGTAAAAGAGAGTTGGCCATATTTGTTGATACTTATTTTGGTAATATTAATAAAGGCATTTATAATCTCACCAATTCGTGTCAATGGACCATCTATGAATGATACATTAAAAGATCAAGATATTATGATATTAGATAAAATTAGTTATCGTTTCAGAGAAATCAAACGCTTTGACATTGTGGTAATACATTTAGAGGAGGAAGATATTATTAAGAGAGTAATAGGACTTCCTGGAGAAAAAGTAGAATATAAAGATAATAAGTTATACATTAATAATAAAAGAGTAAAAGAACCCTTTTCAAGGGAAGAAACAGATGACTTTGACCTATCAAAATTTGCAAGCAAGAAAGTCCCAAAAGATGCTTATTTTGTATTAGGAGATAATAGGGTAGAATCACTTGATAGTAGAGTATTGGGCTATATTCCGAAAAAAAGAATTAAAGGACATGCAACTTTTACAATATTGCCATTTTCAAGATGGGGAGTAAAAAAATAAAAAGATAGAGAATATTGTAAAATGAACCCCTTGTCAAGGACTAAATAAAAAAGTGAGCCTAAGCAATAGAT